>CAYSRF010000001.1:0-43306 GCA_964433595.1 Hadarchaeota archaeon (SeqCode)
CCGCTAAGGACAAACCAGCCAAAGTCTCCACGATCCAAACCCGCCGGTACCGCCGCCCTCCACCGATTCCGTTCGACCTCGGACTCCTACAATCGGAGGCGTACCGCTGCTTCGGCTACACCCCGATGCGAACGCAACAGCTCGCGCAGTTCCTCTACCAAGCCGCACTCATAAGCTATCCTAGGACCAGCAGCCAAAAGCTCCCCCCAACGATCAACTACGCCAAAATTATCGAGCAACTCGGCGATATCTCAAAGCAATACAAGCGATTCGCGGATGAACTGCTCGCCGCGCCGGAGCTGAAGCCAAACGAAGGCAAAAAAATTGATCCCGCGCACCCAGCCGTTTTCCCGACTGGCGAGAAACCCGAGAAGCTTGCGGGGCCCCAACAGAAGCTGTATGACTTGATCGCCCGGCGCTTCTTCTCGGTCTTCGGGAAGCCTGCGCTCGCGGAGAGCATCCGGGTCGAGCTCGATGTGGGAGGGCAACCCTTCTTCCTGCGGGGGCGGCGGGTGCTCGAGGAGGGGTGGCTCGCTTACTATGGCCGCTACGGGGCTACCGAGGAGATAATCCTGCCGCAGCTGAGCGAGGGGCAGCAACTTTCTGTGAAGGAAGTAAAATTCGAGGAAAAGGAAACACAACCTCCCCCCCGCTTTAATCCCTCCTCGATCGTGAAGGAGATGGAACAGCTTGGAATTGGAACAAAGGCTACCAGGGCGCCCATTCTGCAGAACATCTACACGCGGGGCTATATCTTCGGCGACCAGATCACCGTCACCGACTTGGGAATTGAGGCCATCGACGCCCTCCTCAAGCACTGCCCCGAAATCGTAAGCGAGGAGCTGACCGCACAGTTCGAGCGTGAGATGGAGGCAATTCAGGAGGGGAAGCGCGACAAGGAGGAAGTCATCGAAAAGGCGAGGAATGAACTCAACAAACTCTTGGAGAAGTTCAGAACACACCAGCTCGAGATAGGCAGGCAGCTGGGCGAGGCCTACCGCATCACCCGCCAGAAACAGCGCATCATGGGCACCTGTGCGAAGTGTGGCGGAGATCTGAAAATAGTTGTCTCGCGCGCCACCCACAAGCGTTTTGTCGGATGTTCAAACTACCCAAAGTGCAAGAACTCTTTCCCGCTCCCCCAGGCCGGGATGATCATCTCGCTAGGGAAGACCTGCGAGCAGTGCGGGGCCCCGATGATTCAGGTAAACCGCATCGGGATGAGGCCCTACCGGATGTGTTTAGATCCAAAGTGTCCGAGCAAAGCGGATTGGGGCAAAAAGAAAGCGGGCAAATCTACAAAGACTTCCAAGAAAATTGAAACATAAGGTTAACGCTAGTTTTAAATAGTGGAAACGTGTACTTTAACACGGTGGGAATGTGGGAACAGCTGTGGAAATGGACTCGAAGGGGCGGCTGTTGATACCAATCGAGCTCAGGGAGGAGCTGGGTGCAGATGAATTTATTCTGGAAAAAGTAGAGGGTGGGCTCCTGTTGAAACCCATTCCGATGATAAAGGACCCCTTAGAATATGCGAAAAAAATTGCTATCAAAGATGCTAGACCGGTCAAGGAGATCAGAAGATGGATAAGGCGAGAACTCGAACGTCGATGAAGTACTATCTAGATGCTGATCTTTTTATTGCCATGCTAAAAGAAGACGACGAGCTAAAGCCAAGTGCGACTACGATTTTTACTGCTGCAAAGCAAGGAAAGGTTGAAGTTTCCACGTCGACGGCAACTTTACTTGAAATCCTTTTTTGGGCTTCAAAAGTTAGGGCCAAAAGAGCCAAAATCAGGGAATACCTTCGAGTGGCGGCACGATTGGTTTCGAACGTTGCCCCATTGGGATACGAGGATTTAATCATTGCTGCCGAATTTCTTCAGACCCAACCAGTGTTTACCCTCGATGCAATACACGCTGCGGCGGCGGGCATGTGGCCCATTCTAAGCTCGGACACGATTTACGAAAGATTAGGCATTCAAAGGATCGAGCCAATCAAATTTGCTGACGACCTCAAGAAAGCCTCCACTTGAAGTTAAGAGGGGGGTTACCAACAAGAATGGAAATCGTTATTTAACTTTAGATTTACCCACCAAGCCGAAGTGCGCGAGCATCGCCTCGAGCTGAATCCGCTCGTTCGCCCCCTCGATGAGCCTAAAATCGAACTCGCCCACTCGGTCGATGAGCTCGATCTTCGTGCGTTCGGGCAGGTCGAGTTTGAAGACTTCGCGATGGACCTGTTTCAAAATATCTTCACCTGCTAACCCCTGGCCGATGAGCAAATCGTAGAGCTTGTTTCGCGCTTCCTCGAATTTCCCCGCGATAGCTAGCTCGAGCATCTGTCGGACCTCCTCCGGGTGTGCGGCTGCGCTCACTTCGTAAATCGTCTCTCCGTCCACCTTCCGCTTCAACGCGGATGCGGCTTGGAGCACGTTAATTGCGCGTCGCATATCTCCCTCACTAACGTAAATTATTGCCTTGATAGCGTCGTCAGTTAAAGTGAGCTTTTCGCCGCGGGCTATGCGCTTGAGCATCTGGGCGACCTCCTTTTCTGAAAGGCGCTTGAAGCGAAATATGGCGCAGCGCGATTGGATGGGTTCGATGATCCGGCTTGAAAAATTACAAGCGAGGATGAACCGGCAGGTGTGGGTATACATCTCCATTGTTCGTCGCAGCGCATGTTGAGCATCCGATGTTAGGGCATCGCTCTCGTCGAGGTAAATTATCTTGTATGGGAAATCGCCGATGGGCCGTGTTCGAGCGTAGTCTTTGACTTTTGTTCGGACTACATCGATGCCTCGCTCATCACTGGCATTTAAATCGAGCAAGTTCTGACGCCAGCCGCCGCCGAAAAGTTCGTGCGCTATACAGAGCGCCGCGCAAGTCTTGCCAACACCTGGGGGGCCAGCAAACAAAAGATGGGGCAAAGATTTTTTCTCGACAAACATTTGAAGTCTGTTCACTATCTCCTGCTGCCCCACGATCTCTGAGAGCTTCTGGGGGCGATATTTCTCTACCCATATCTCCTCTGCTTCAACCATCTACGCCCGCCTCAGCTTCTCCCGCATCAGCTTCTTCGAGGTTTTCCCGAACGATTCGAGCAAGCTATCGAGCATCTTGTCGACTATCTCCCGCTCAAACCTTCTGCGGGAAACCTTAACTTTATAAATGTATTTCAGGCCCCCTCGCCCTTTGCTCACGCTTGAAGCCAGCAGGCCGCGTTTGCAAAGCGAGTTCATGATTGCGTTGACCGTCGAGCGATTGACTGAGTGTTTGCTCTTTAATAAGGTGTGAACGGTGCGAGCGGTTGAGCGTTTTTCTCGCCACATGATTGTCATAACCTCGGATTCAAGCGGGCTCAAGACGGTCAGCGGTCCTTTCCTGTGCGGCTTGTACTCAGTCCAGCTGAACAAACCAATCACCAAAAACAAACCAGAATTGACTTGCTTAGATAAAAATGTTAGCCCCCACGATAATACCGTTAATCTATTGACTCGGGCCGTGAGTAGCCAATTCTTTTTAAAGTTTACAGTACCGCCCGCGATATTTTTAGGTTCAAACTCAAACTAGGTTCGGGTTTCAAAATGATTCAACCCGCTGTAAGGGCATACGATGCGCGCAAATTCGAGCCGGAGATTCAAGAGTGGTGGCAAACGAGCAACACCTACGAAAAGGTGAAGCAGCTCCGCTCGGATGCCAAGCCTTGGTACTTCCTCGACGGCCCACCCTACGCGAGCGGGGCCATCCACCTGGGGACCGCCTGGAACAAGATAATCAAGGACGTCATCTTGCGCTACATGAGCATGCGCGGCTTCAACGTGCTCCGCCAACCCGGATGGGACTGCCACGGGTTGCCAATCGAGGTCAAAGTTGAGGAGAAGCTTGGCATCAAGACCAAAAAAGAAATCGAGCAGCGACTGGGAGTTGAAAAATTTATCCAGCAGTGCAAGCAGTGGGCCCTCGACCACATCTCGCTGATGACCAAGCAGTTCAAGCGTCTGGGTGTGTGGATGGACTGGGACAACCCCTACATCACCTTCACCAACGACTACATCGAGTCGGCTTGGTGGACCCTGAAGCGCGCTTACAAACGTGGCCTCATGCGGAAAGACCTGCGGGTGATCCACTGGTGCCCTCGTTGTGAGACGGCGCTGGCGGAGCATGAGGTTCGGGGGGAATATTACGACGTTCGAGACCCCTCGCTATTCGCTCGCTTCAAGCTCCGCGACCGACCGAACGAATACCTGCTAATCTGGACCACTACGCCTTGGACTTTGCCCGCTGACATGGCGGTGTGCGTGCACCCCGAATACGCTTACGCGAAAGTCGCTGTCGACAAAGAAGTTTACATCTTAGCAGAGGCCCTCGTCGAGAAAGTCATGAAAGAACTCGGAATCAAAGAGTACAAAGTGCTCGGCTCGATGAAGGGGAGGGAGCTCAAGGGGCTGCGCTACGAGCACCCGCTGCTCAAGGAGGTGCCGAAGCAGAACGAGTACGTGCGGCACCACCGGGTGATCTGCGGCGAGTACGTGACGCTTGATGAGGGCACGGGCTGCGTCCACACTGCTCCGGGGCACGGAGAAGAGGACTTCGTGAGTGGGGTGCACTACGGCCTGCCAGTGTTCAGCCCTGTTGGTCCCGATGGAAAGTTCACCAAAGACGCTGGAAAATACAAGGGAATTTTCGTGAAGGACGCTGACCGAGTTATTCTCGATGACATCCGCCGGAATGGCGTG
Source organism: Hadarchaeota archaeon (SeqCode) (assembly GCA_964433595.1). Taxonomy (GTDB): domain Archaea; phylum Hadarchaeota; class Hadarchaeia; order Hadarchaeales; family Hadarchaeaceae; genus DG-33. The sequence continues at coordinate 4,740 of CAYSRF010000001.1, forward strand.
CTCATGAAGCACGGAGTCATCACTCATGCTTACCCCCACTGCTGGCGCTGTCAGACTCCTCTCCTCTTTCGCGCGACCGACCAGTGGTTCCTGCGTGTTTCCGAGATCAAACCCAAAATCCTTGAGAAAAATGTCGAGCGCGTGCGATGGGTGCCGGACTGGGTCGCGATGCGCTACGTGAACGGAGTTGAGTCGGTGGGGGACTGGTGCATCTCCCGCCAGCGCTACTGGGGCATTCCCCTCCCGATTTGGACATGTCAACGATGTCATGAAATAATTGTAATCGGCAGTTTGGAGGAGCTGAAGAGCACGGCGAAAATATCAATCGGTGAGATCGACCTGCACCGCCCCGATGTAGACCGGATCATGTTGAGCTGCCCACGATGCGGGGGCGATGCCAAACGGGTGCCCGATGTGCTCGACGTGTGGTTCGACTCAGGAATTGCCTCTTGGGCGAGCCTCGGCTATCCCCAGCGGCGCGAACGCTTCGAGCAGCTCTGGCCCAGCGAGTTCATAACCGAGGGCGAGGACCAAGTGACGAAGTGGTTCTATAGTCAACAAGTGGTATCGATCGTCGCCTTCGATGAGATGCCCTACAAGGCCGTGCTGATGCATGGGTTCGCCCTTGACGAGCATGGACAGAAGATGTCGAAGTCGTTAGGGAACGTGGTGGACTCCCAAGAGGTCATCGAAAAGTACGGAGCTGACGTGCTGCGCTTCTACATGCTGTCAGCGAACTCCCCCTGGGAGGACCTCCGGTTCAGCTGGAAGGGGGTAGATCTCGTTGCGCGGATGCTGAACGTGCTCTGGAACGTCCACGTATTCGCGACCACATACATGGCGCTTGACGAGTTCAACCCAAAAAAAATCGATCTAAAGAGGGTACGCGAAAACTTCATGCCCGAGGACTTCTGGATGATCTCTCGCATCAACAGCGTGACGCGTGATGTTACAAAGGCGTTCCAAGAGTTCGACTTACACCGCGCCACCCGAACCCTCGCGTCGTTCGTGCTCGAGGATCTCAGCCGGTGGTACGTGCGCCTCGTGCGCGAGCGCGTTTGGATCGAGCGGGACGACCCTAGGAAGCTTGCTGCCTACGTTGTGCTCTACCAAGCCCTTCACATATTGGTCAGGCTGCTCGCGCCGCTCATGCCCCACGTGAGTGAGGTGATGTACCGCGATCTGGTCAAGGCTGCAGATGCTGGGGCACCGGAGAGCGTGCACATGCTTCCTTGGCCATCTATCGACCAGCGGGCGATCGATGCTGAACTCGAACGGGGGATGAATATTGTGCGTGCATTCGTTGAGGGGGGCGCGGCAGTTAGGCAGCAGGCGCGACTGAAATTGCGATGGCCTGTGAGCAAGGCTGTGATTCGGGCCTCCTCGCGAGAAGTGAAATCTTCCCTCCGAGGACTTCGGGGCGTGCTCCAGGGTCAGCTGAACTGCAAGGAGCTAGTCCTACTCGAGCCTGAGGAGCAGGACGTTGAGCTCCGCCTCGCGTGTAAACCTGATGTACAACGCCTACAGGAAAGGCTGGGAAGACTCTCGCAGCTAGTCATCGATGAGCTTCAAAGGCGGGATGTCTTTCGTTTGCGCGCTGAGGTACAACGCTATGGAGCTGTTGGGCTGCAAATCGAGGGACAAAAAGTCAGCGTTTCATCCGAGGAGCTGAGCTTCGAAGAGGAGCTACCGGAGGGTTTCGCCGCGATCCCCACGGAGTTCGGCAGGGTAGCGATTGACGCTCGAATGACTCCCGAGTTACAAGCCGAGTGTTTGGCGCGGGAGCTCGTCCGACGGCTGCAGACAATGCGCAAGGAGTTGGACCTCGCGATGGAAGAGCGGGTCGACGTAGTGGTGGGCACGAAGGTGGACGAGTATATCAAGCTCCTCGCCACCCAGCAAGATTACATCTCGCGGGAGGTGCGGGTGCGAAACCTCCGCATCTGCCGCGCAAGCGAGGTCGAAGAACTAGGCTACATTAAAAAATGGAACGTTGATGGCGACAGCTTCAAACTACTAGTGAAGCGCCTATCTACCTAGCAGGGTTTTCCTTTTTTCTTCGACTTTTTACATGGCATTTTTTTCACCTATTTGTTATTATCTCCCCCACATATTCCGGAGGACGGCTTTCTGGTACTTCTTCATTAAGCTGCCTCGGATGTGCTTGAGGTGCTTTATCTTGATGTCAAACTTGTGGACCAACGCGGCCGTTATCATCACGGGCGCTGCGGGGGCTCCCACGAGCAAGGAGATCCAGTTTGGCGGAGCATTCCCAAAAAGTTCGACGTTCACCATTACGATCGCGAAGAAGAAAGCCGAAAGGCCAAAGACCCATGCCGCGAACCCAAACTTCAGCATGTTCTTTGTAAACAACGGTTTATTTTCCTCTAAGCGGTGAAGCTTATCCTCGGTGATCCTGAGCTGCTGCTTTACATCCACGAATTTTCTGGACGCTTTCCGCTTCTTGGGCATGATATTCTCACTTTATACTTATCCATAGCTGATTAATATAACTGCATTATCAAGTTTGAAAGGGGCAGCAAATGCGCAAGACTTCCGAGCTTTCTGGCTTTTACAAGCTGAGCCCAGAGAAGAGGCTGAAGATCGTGCGGGAGTTAGCAGGACTGAGCGAGGAGGAGGCCGAACTCCTTCGCAAGACCGGCGCGTTAGAGCTCAAGCAGGCAAACCGCATGATCGAAAACGTGATCGGCACTACTGAGTTGCCTCTAGGTATAGCAACTAACTTCCTCATCAACAACAGGGATTACCTCATCCCCATGGCGCTCGAGGAACCCTCAGTCGTAGCTGCTGCTTCGAACGCTGCGAAGATGGCCCGCCCAGGTGGGGGTTTCCGCACCGAGAGCACGCCGCCGATCATGGTGGGACAGATCCAGCTTGTCGATGTCAAGAACCCCGTAGAGGCGAGGGAGAAAATCCTCAAAGCTAAGAAGCGAATCCTGTCGAAGGCGAATGAACAGGATCCAATCCTCGTAAAGCTGGGCGGTGGCGCGAAGGACATCGAAGTACGGGTGCTCACTACTGACCGCGGTCAAATGACAATCATCCATTTGCTTATCGACGTGCGTGACGCGATGGGGGCGAACGTCATCAATACCATGTGTGAAGTGGTCGCGCCCCTGATCGAGGAGCTGACGGGGGGCAGAGTTTTTCTCCGGATAGTCTCGAACCTCGCCACCTACAGGTTGGCTCGCGCGAATGCGGTCTTCACAAAGGAGGCACTGGGTGGCGAGGAAGTGGTCGATGGGATCCTCCAAGCCTATGCTTTCGCTGCCGCCGACCCCTACCGCTGCGCCACCCATAATAAAGGAGTGATGAACGGAGTCATCGCGGTCGCCCTCGCTACGGCAAACGATACCCGCGCCCTCGAGGCTGGGGCCCACGCTTACGCGGCGAAGGGTGGTGCTTACAAACCGCTGACTCACTGGGAGCGAACGGTCGAGGGAGACCTCTCCGGCCGGATCGAGCTGCCTGTGGCGGTCGGGACAATCGGGGGGGCGACGGCTGTGCACCCCATTGCAAAAATTTGTAGAAAGATATTAGGTGTGCAGTCGGCGCGCGAGTTAGGGGAGGTCATGGCGGCGGTCGGGCTGGCGCAAAATCTGGCAGCGATGAGAGCACTCGCTACAGTTGGCGTCCAAGCCGGTCACATGAAGTTACATGCGCGAAACATAGCCGCAATGGCTGGAGCAAAGGGTGAGTTAATAGACAAAGTGGCGGCACGGTTGGTCGAGGGGCGCAAAATCAGGGTCGATCGCGCTAAGGAAATTTTAGAAGAGCTGGCCGAGAAGAAATAAGATTTATGTAAAACAAAATTCACCCATCTAATAATTTTTTCGAATACTCGTTTTGATATCAGTGCACTTCACCCGAATGCCTCGTCTTGCCAATTCCTGAATCACATGAGGGAAGGGTATTAAATATTCGAACTCGAGCTCCTGCACTAACCTTCGATCGATCGCGCTCAACTGCTGCTTGAGTTGCTCGAGCTTATCCTTTGGCGCGAACTCCTGCATAATCGCGGCGTGACAGCTCACGCCGGCATCGAGCAAGTTTCGAAGCGCAGTGAGCTGCAACTCAAAAGCTCTTGGTTTTGCCCCCGTGAGCTGCGAGAACTGTTCAGCGTTGCACCCCTTCAACGACACCCGAACGTGCAAGTTCTCAAATTTTCTAAGCGCTTGGGCGTAACTTGGGTCGGCTCCAAGCAGGATCCCGTTCGTTTCGAGGATGAAGCGATAGCTCGTGCGCTCAACAAGTTCAAGCAGTTTGAGCAAGTGTTGCCTGCCTATCGTTGGCTCGTTCCCGCTGACCCGAACCTGTGAATACCCGTGCTTTGAAGCGATCGAATCCAACTTGTTGAAAATCTCTTGCGGACTGTAAAAATGGCCGACTCCCTCTGGATTTGTCAGCGGTGCCCTGCTCCAGCAAAATGCGCAGCGCAAGCAGCAACCAACGCAATCAGCTGTGGCTATACCACCGTAAAATCGTGCAGCCCTAAAACGGTAGAATTTGCGTTCCTCGTCCCGCGCCACTATTTCCTCCAACCGCCTAGCTAACTCGACCGGATCATACATATTTTCAACTCAAATCTGCTGTCCGAGCCTGAATACTTTCGGTCACCTCTCCCCAAAAATCCCTATAAGTGAGAAGCGGGTAATTGTTTTGGGGCTGGATCATGGAGCTGAATTTTGAACAAATGGTCCAAGAGATCTTAGATCATACAAAAATCGACCATGACGAACTCATGAAGCGCATCCGTCAGAAACAGGACGAACTCAGCGGTTTCGTGACCCTCGAAGGCGCGGCCACCATTGTCGGCCGGGAATTGGGCGTCGCTTTTAAGAAAAAAGAACCTGAGATCCGAACCCTACACATCGAGGACCTCATCCCGGGAATGTCAAAAGTGGACATCGTCGGCCGGGTCATCCGCATCTACGAGCCGCGGGAGTTTCAGCGCCCTAGCGGTAAAGCTGGGCGCGTAGGGGGTCTGCTGGTCCAAGATAAAACCGGACAGATTAGAATCGCGCTGTGGAACGACAAGACCTCGTTGATTGAGGGTAATAAGGTTCGGAAGGGAGATGCAGTTCAAGTCAAAAATGCCTACGTGCGCCAAGGATTGAACAAGCAGCCCGAGCTCAGTCTTGGGATGCGGGGTTCCTTACTCGTGAATCCAGACGACCCGCGCGTATCGGACCTCCCGCCGCTCGTCGAAACGAAAGTCAGAGTTGCGGATCTCAAACCCGAGCTCACTGAAGTGGACATTACCGGCAGGGTGGTGACGACGAGCGACATCAGGGAATTTGAGCGCCCTGATGGAACCACGGGCAAGGTCGCGAGCCTCATACTCATGGACTCGACAGGTCAGGTACGGGTTTCTCTTTGGGATGACCGGTCGGAGCTCGTGAAGAACCTCAAGCTGGGGGCCGCGGTGAAGCTCGAAAATGCGTCGGTGCGGCCCGGGTTGAGAAACAGGCCCGAACTCAGCTTAGGCTCGCGAGGGCGTCTGCTCCTGAACCCGCCCGAGCCGGAAGTGGCGGAACTGCCCGAGCTGCCCGAGCGCCCGCTCAAGCTAGAGGAGCTCGAGGCCAGCATGCCGACGGTTGACCTTGCGGCTAGGGTCAGGCGAAAGCTCCCGTTGCAGGAGTTCAAGCGGGACGATGGGACATCAGGGAAAGTTATCAGCGTGATCCTCGCGGACGAGACGGGTACTGTTCGCGCCTCTTTTTGGGGCGGTGCGGCGGAGTTCGCGCAGAAGCTGAAGCTGAACGATATCGTGCTCCTGCGCAATGCCTACACACGCATCGGCTTGACTGGTAAACCGGAGGTGCATGTCGGCAAAATCGCGCGAGTTGAGGTGAACCCACCCGGCGTGAGTGTTGGGGCACTCGAACCAAGTCGCATAAAAATTGGTGAGGTTGAGCCGAACATGGATGCGCTTGAGGTGATCGGGAGAGTGATCGAGGTCATGGCACCGCGTGAGTTCACTCAGGCCGATGGTAGCAAGGGGAAGGTCGCATCCATTATCATCGGTGACCAAACGGGCACAACGAGGACATCACTCTGGCACGAACACGCGGATAAAGCGGTCGGCATCAAGGTTGGTGATGTCGTCAAATTCACCAACTGCTACAGCACGCTGGGCCTCTTCGGTCAGCCCGAGCTTCATCTCGGCAAGCAAGGACAACTCGAGCTAAATCCAGCCACTGGCGAGGAACTGCCGCCCGCTGATGTGATCAAGCTCGCCACACCAGCACCCGAACGGACCAGCATCGCCGAGGTCCAGAAAGAGGGGATGAGGGTCCAAGTCAGAGGAACCGTGGTACGGGTCTTTCACCGGCGCCCAGTATTCGACATTTGCCCCGACTGCGGACGAAGCCTAGGGAGTGTGGACACCAGTTTGATGTGCGAGGAGTGTGGGAAAATAGTGACACCTGAACACCGCGTCGTGCTGAGCTTCATGCTCGACGACGGTACCGACAACCTTCGGGTAGCCCTTTTCGGCAAGGTCGCGGAGCGCCTGCTCGGTATAGGGGCGCAACAGGTTTTTGAACTCTTCAAGGGTACCCCTGATTTGGCCGAGCTTTACGATAAGTTCAAACTGATCGGGAAGGAGCTTGTCCTCACAGGGTCGACCCGGCACGACAAGTACTTCGACCAGCTCGAACTCCGGGCGGCCGATGTGCAGTTCCCCGAGCCGAAACAGGAGGCGCAAGCGCTGCTCAAAAGGATAAAAGCGGGGAAGTGAAAAATAAAATGGAGGGTTAGTTTTGGCTGAGGAAGTGAAGCGCACAATCGAAAGTTTACCGGGGGTCGGCGAAGCAACTGCCGAGAAGCTTCGCGAGGCGGGTTATCGAACGATTGAATCAATCGCCGTGGCCTCGGTAGCGGAGCTGCATGAAGCTGCAGAGATCGGTGCGGGGCAAGCAAAAAAAATAATCGCTGCCGCTGGGGAGATCGCGGAGTTTGGCGTCTTTGTCACCGCCGACAAGGTCCTCGAGCGCCGGGAGAAGGTTGGATTGATAACTACGAGCAGTGAGCAGCTCGACACGTTACTCGGCGGAGGAATTGAAACTCAAGCAGTGACTGAGGTTTTTGGTGAATTCGGATCAGGAAAAACCCAGTTGGCCCACCAGCTCTGCGTGAACGTTCAGCTTCCACCCGAGCAAAAGGGGTTAGGGGGGAAGGCGATTTACATCGACACCGAGAATACTTTTAGACCCGAACGGATCCGGGACATGGCGATCGGCCTCAACCTCGACCCGATGAAGACCCTCCAGAACGTCCTCTACATAAGGTCCTACAACACCGACCAGCAGATCCTGATAGCCGAGAAGGCCGAGGAGAAGATCGAGGAGGAAAATGTGTGCCTCATGGTGATTGATTCCCTCACCTCACACTTCCGGGCCGAGTACGTTGGGCGGGGAGCTCTAGCCAACCGCCAGCAGAAGTTGAACCGCCACCTCCTGACGCTTCATCGAATAGCCGACCTCCACGACCTAGCCATCTTCGTGACGAACCAAGTGATGGCGAGGCCTGACGTTTTCTTCGGGGACCCCACCCGACCAATCGGGGGGCATGTGCTCGCCCACTCCGCCACGACCCGCGTCTACCTTCGAAAGTCCAAGGGTGGAAAGCGGATCGCGCGGATATTTGACAGCCCCAACTTGCCCGAGGCTGAGGCGGTCTTCATGATTAGCGGGCAAGGGATAAGGGACTGAATTAGGTGGAAGTTTGATCAGTTTTGTTGCTGTCGACATCGACGGCACGCTGACGTTTAGAAATCGAAGACTTGATATCGCTGGCGTGAGTGCCATTCAAAAGGCCGAGGATTCGGGTCTGCCCGTGGTGCTCGCGACGGGAAACGTGCTCGCGTTCGCGGAAACTGCCGCAATTATGCTCGGGACTTCAGGGCCGCTGATAGCCGAGGATGGAGGGATTGTGTTTGACCCAACCAGCGGGTGGGAATGTGTACTCGGCGACCGTGTCGATGCCGAGCGTGGGCTGGTCGCTCTTGAACGGGAATTTGGCCCTCTGCGGCAGACTAGGAGCTCGAGGTCACGCCTCACGGGCCTGACCCTGAAGCGCACAATCGAAGCTGGGGCCGCCGAGGAACTCTTTAGGCGCGAGGGACTTAATCTGGTCGCCGTCGACTCAGGCTTAGCGATTCATCTTAGAAGTCCAAACGTGAACAAAGGAAACGCGCTCCGGAAAGTCGCCTCGTTCTTGAGGGTGCCACTTGCCGAAGTTGCGGCTGTAGGGAATGGTCCGAACGATGTCGAGATGTTAGAGTTCGCGGGGCTGAGCTTCGCCGTAGCAAACTCGGACGAAGCGGTGAAGCGCGTATGTACCTATGTGACCGCCGAGCCTCACGGGAGGGGCGTCGTGGAAGCCATCGAGAAAATTCTCAGCCTGCGAGGCTAGTTTCATGAGTGCTGTTTTCAAGATCTAAAATAATTTCGTTCGCTGTCTTGGTGCATGATTTAAACAAATTCCGTTCCTTTGTTGTCTTGGTGGTGTCGATGAAGATTGGCGTAATCGCTGACCCCCACTCGAACCTCGCGGCGCTCAAGGCCGTGCTCAAAGACATGCCTCGCGTTGATGAACTCATCTGCGTGGGCGACCTCGTGGGGTACGCCGCTGAGCCCAACGAAGTGGTGAAGTTGACTAGGGCGAAGCGGATGCGGGTGGTGATGGGAAACCATGATTACGCAACAGTGACGCGCGATGTGCGGGGCTTTAACCCGCTAGCGGCGCAAGCGGCGCTCTGGACCGCCGATAACTTGAGCAAGGAAAATCTCGAATTTTTATCGAACCTCCCAACCCATCTCACGCTGACCTACGGAAAGCAAAGGCTCTACGTGGTGCATGGGAGCCCCCGCGACCCGCTCAACGAATACATCTTTCCAGATACCTCGAACCGCGTGCTCGCAGAACTCGTTCGCGACCTAGATGCGGATATCCTCGTGCTTGGCCACACTCACATGCCGATCGAGCGCGTCGTTTTTGGCAAGCTGATTCTTAATCCGGGTGGCGTGGGGCAGCCGCGTGATCGTGACCCACGAGCTAGCTACGCGGTTCTAAACCTAGGCAAGGAAGTAAAGGTAAGCTTCCATAGAGTCGGCTACGATGTAAAAATCACGGCCGAAAAAATAGAAGCTGCAGGATTACCCAGTGAACTCGCGACGAGATTGTTCTTCGGGTGGTAATTAGGGTAATGTTTATGGAATGCCGGGCTTCGGTCCCGTCTTGAGCTGCTGGATTGCTAAAACGCGCTCGTTAATGACGATGAAATCGCGTATCGACATAACGGCGCTGAAGGGGATCAAAGCGTTTCCGCTCGAGTCGCGAGGGATGTTCCCGAGCGTCTCCTTCGAAATGGGCCTGACCACGAGCGATTGGATCTTTCCGTCCTTCTCGTCGAATAGGATATCATCGAGTCGCCCCACCTGCATGCCCCTATCTGAGATGACACCTATCGCCCGAATTCTACTCGCCATAACCTGCGCCAAGCTCTGTCCTCCGCCCTAATTTAGAGTTCGTCCTTAAAAAGGTTAATAGTGCATCCCCGTTGCTTCTTCCGCCACGCGCTTGCTTTTTCTCTCCGTGAAAGTTTCATACGCCTTGACCATCTCTGGTATCAGGGAAGGTTTGATGCCTTCCATCGCCTCGCGGAAATGTTGCATCCGAACCTCCTTGCCCTTTATGTCCTTTCGCAGCACGAGCATCGCAGCCTCGCGGCATAGGGCGGCGATGTCCGATCCCGAGTAGCCACCGATCTCTTTTGCTAACAATTTGAGATTAACATCCTTCCCAAGCGGCATGTTCTTAGTGTGGATTTTGAGTATCTCTAAACGGGCTTCCTCGTCGGGGGCTGGAACCAACACAAGCCTGTCGAAGCGCCCTGGGCGGAGCAGCGCTGGGTCTACTAGGTCGGGACGATTAGTTGCACCGATCACGACAACATTTTCAAGTTTCTCCAACCCATCGAGCTCGGTGAGCAGCTGACTTATAACCCGCTCGGTCACGTGGGCGTCCCCGAACCCGGAGCCACGCCTGGGCACGAGCGCGTCGATCTCGTCGAAGAAGATTATCGCGGGGGCAGCCATCTTGGCCTTGCGGAAAGTCTCGCGTACCCCCTTCTCCGACTCTCCAACCCATTTTGACAACAGCTCGGGACCCTTGATCGAGATGAAGTTCGCCTCGCTCTCGGTCGCCACCGCTCGGGCTAGCAGGGTTTTGCCGGTTCCGGGTGGGCCGTAGAGTAGGATGCCGTGCGGGGGCTCTATCCCAACGCGCTTGAAGGCGTCTGGGTATTTGATTGGCCACTCGACTGCCTCAACCAGTTCTTGCTTCGCGCGCTCCAGACCACCAACATCCTCCCAGTGCACATCCGGGATTTCAATCAAAACCTCGCGCATAGCCGAGGGTTCTGTCATCCTCAGCGCATTGTCGAAGTCCTCCTTCGTCACTTGCAACTTCTCAAGCACTTCGGGCGGGATGATATTTTCCTCGAGCTTTATTTCGGGAAGGATGCGCCTCAAAGCGCTCATCGCTGCCTCCTTGGCTAAGGCCTCGAGATCAGCACCGACGAAACCGTGAGTGATATTCGCATAGCGGTCGAGATCAACATCCTTCGCGAGAGGCATTCCCCGGGTGTGGATTTGCAGGATCTCTTTGCGCCCGTCGCGGTCGGGCACGCCTAGTTCTATCTCCCGATCAAATCTGCCCGGGCGGCGAATCGCCGGGTCTAAGGCATTGACGCGGTTGGTGTTATGAAGAAGAATTGGTGTTTCGCCACCGAAGAACGCTTCGCTCTCGCACCCACATAAGTCATAAACGTATCCATCAAAATGAACTTTTTTCATCGATTTAATGACAGGGCGTTTTATGTGCATTTTAGCAACCGAGTGGGTTTTGAATGGATTGCTCGTTTCGCCGATGCATAACCTGTATGCATTGCTCTCCTTGTCTATCACCTGCTCGCCTATTCTTCGTCCAGCCTTTGCGGTGAATTTTGTAACATATGATTTAATGCCGTGCATCCTACACAGCCAGTTTAATTCGAGTACGAGTTGTTTGTTTACAGATGTTACCTCAAGTCCTTTCTTGCCCCTTTTCAGCTCGTACCCATCGCCAGCCACATACGCCCCTAGGAAGGCGAGGAAATGCTCCCTCGGGGATTCGTAGATGAAGTTCGGCACATGCTTGCCGCGAGCCCCTTTTCCACAATATTTAGCAAAGAAGTCCGCCAAAATTTTTGAATGATAAATGATGTTCGTCCTCGCACCAACCGTTCGAACTTTCGACGGTTCCACGTTGAACACATTCTTCATCTTCACGACCACATCGTTTATGAGGTCTGTTTCGTGAGAACCGAAGCAAAAGTCCAATTCGTGTCTACTGTAACCTTCAGCTACATAATAGCCCAATAGTTTCATTAGCTCTGAGCTTGCCTCAACTCTGACGGGGATAGATCGAGCCAATCGTGTTTTGAACATTCGTGGGTTGCTTCCCCGGCTCCATCTTCTCACGGTGCTGGGCCAGACCCCCAAGGCCGCCGCCAGTTGTTCAGCACTGATATCTCCTCTTTGTGCAGCATTGTACGAATCCTTCACGACTGGATCGAACACCTCAAATGTGCCGTCCTCATTTTGCTGAAAACTATGGCTTCTCAGGGATGGGTTCGGGCCAGTACGATTCGCTTTGAAAGGAATGTCAACTAAACATTCGCCGACCTTGAGTTCAGAGACTGGTTTGGCGTAGATCCCCCTTCGATCCCGCACAAAGACAGAGTGATCGCCAGTCGCCCTTATTTTCCCCCCAATGAACTCAATTTCATAAATTTCATTGACCTTGTGCCGAAACACTCCTCTTACTCTCTTAAATGCACTGTTTTTGAAATACGTTTGTCTGAATCGATTGTTAGAGGTAAAACCATCGAAGCCCAAGGTGTAAATCCCATCGACTTGCTTTTCGATTCCATCCTCGTTTTCAGCATAAAATTTGTCGATAAACTCGCCTATGGGAATGATCTTCGTACCGCTTTCGTCCTTTATCAGTATTGGAGTTTCTCCCGTGACACTTGCGCCAATCACGATAACTTTGCCGCGACTTTTCAAACCATCAAGTGCGGTACAAAGGGTGGCCACCACTCGCCGCTCTACTTCTCCAGTGACCTCTTCACGCTTCGGAGCTATCGCATCGAGTTCGTCGATAAACACGATTGAGGGGGCGTTCTTTTCCGCTCGCTCGAAGATTTCCCTTAGACGAGCCTCCGATTCTCCGTACCATTTACTCATCACCTCGGGCCCGGCAATCGAGGTAAAGTTCGCCCCCGACTCGTTCGCCACCGCCTTTGCGATCAGCGTTTTACCCGTGCCCGGTGGACCGTGGAGCAGCACTCCCTTGGGGGGCTCGATGCCCAAGCGATCGAACACCTCAGGATGCTTCAGCGGGAGTTCGATCATCTCTCGGACGCGCTGGAGTTCCTCCTTCAGCCCGCCGATATCTTCGTAAGTTACGGCTGGCACTCTTAGCTCCTTGATTTCGACGGCTTGCGGAAGCACCTCGACGCTCGTCATGTCGGTCACGAGCACGATGCCCGAGGGGGAAATATTGACAACGGCAAATTTTATTTCACCGAACCCAAAGGGTAATGCCATTCTACCAAAAAATTCATCGCCGAAGAGTTCCCCAAAGAGACCACCCATGCGCACAGGTTCCTCGGGGGGCGTTGGGGCAATCAAGTCACCTTTAGTTAAGGGTCTTCCGAGCAAGTTACGCCTGATTACCTCCCCCGGCGCCATGAACCTGACGCGGGGGTCGGTGGGAGCGATGGTGACACTTTTAGCTTCCTTCAGCGAGGCCTTCCGCACGGTGACCTTTTCCCCTATCGAAGTGCCAGCGTTGTGGCGAATGAGTCCGTCCATCCGAATTATCTCAAGTCCTTTATCCTCCGGGAAGCCCTTCATCGCGATCGCGCCGGTTGAGCGGGGGCCAGTTATCTCAATTATATCGCCCTGTTTGATGCCGGCCCGCTTCATCACTCCTTCATCGATTAGGGCAAAACCACGGTTAACGTAAGCCTGATGGCGATTTTCCGCGACTACGAGCTTCAGCTCCTTCTCGGCCATTCCATCACCTCAAATCTCGACCTCAAACCTGTGCCAGACTAAGTGTTTGCTGAACTCCTTGAAAATCTTTTCGACCATCTTGGCGTACTCCTCTTCGATCAGCAGAGTGCTCCGATTTATAAACTCCCAGACATCATCTGGGATCTCATCGAGAATCCCAGCCGAGTGGCTCCGCCCAGCTTTGGTTGGGTAATCGTACCCACTAAGCGCCCGGTAGAAGAGCGTCGCTGGTGAGCCTCGGGTCTTGACATCCCAAACCAGCAGGATTTTTCGCATATTTTCACTTGTTGTATATATAACAAATATTCCCTATTTAAGGTTTGTTGGTTGGCACGCGAAAACTTGGCTCTTGAAAGGTGAATAAATTTAAGTCGACAGCACCAGCAAGAATGTGGGTGAGCATGAAGCTAGCGTTCATCGACTGCAGCATCGCGGGCGTTTCGGGCGACATGCTAACCGCTGCGCTCATCGATGCTGGCGCTCCCGCGGGGAAGGTTAAAAAGGCGATGTTAAGGGCGGGTAAACTTTTCGGCGATATCGAAGTTGGGGTCAAGCGAGTTCGGGTGAATGAGATCAAGGCGACGCGTATTGAGGTCGAGACGAGGGACGAAGGAGGGCGAACCTACGTGGAAATTATGAAGCGGCTCAGACGGCTTCCAATGCCGTCGAAGGTTGGGGGCGCCGTGTTTGAAACGCTCAGAACTCTCGCCGAGGCTGAGGCCCGCGTGCACGGCAAACACCTCGAGCATCTCGTGTTGCACAAAGTCGGGGCCGCAGATGCGATCGCAGATATCGTGGGCTGTTGCACGGCCGCGAATGAACTGGGACTTTTCGAGCGAGAGGTGTTAGCAAGCGAGGTAGCAGTTGGAAAAGGAACCACAACGTTTATCCACGGCAAGCTTCCCCTGCCTGCCCCAGCTACCCTCGAAATTCTCATGGGGAAGCCGGTTCGGGGGGTTTCTTCGAAGACCGAGTTCACCACGCCCACCGGGACCGCCCTGTTGGTCGCGCTCGCCGATCGGTTCGTCGACGCTTATCCCGCGATGCGCATCGATGCGGTTGGTTATGGTGCGGGTACACGGAGACTTCCCTCGCCGAACTTAGTACGTGTGTGCTTGGGCGAGACGAGCGAGCGCGGGCTCAAGCTCCAGAAAATATCGGTGCTCGAGACGAACCTTGACGATGTTTCGGGCGAGGTCATCGGCTACACGCTTGAAAAACTGATGGCGGAGGGCGCGCTGGATGCGAGCGCTGTTTCAATCCTGATGAAGAAGGGAAGGCCAGGATTTTTGATCAAGGTGCTCGCAAAACCCGGGGATGCCGAACGACTTGCGCGACTGCTGATGTTGGAGACCGGGACGCTCGGGGTGCGGGTGTTGCCGTCGGTGCACCGCTACGCGCTCGAGCGGGAGGTCGTGCGAGTCGACCTGAGGCTAGCCGGGCGTAAATTTAAGCCGCGTGTAAAGGTGGCGCGGGAACGGGGCAAGCTGGTCGGTTTTGCCGCGGAGTACGAGGATGCGAAGCAGATAGCCAAGCGAACTGGCATCGGGTTGCGAGAAGTTATCGGCCGCGTCGAAGAAATTGCTCGAAGAAAAATCAGATAGTCCAGGTCACGCTGATTAATGCGCTGAGACGAATATTCGACATCCCATTACTTCGGACGACCCGATCATCAAAGTTTGGCTAGCACGCCTGCCAAGAACGCGAGCAGCCCTAACCCCATCGCCATTTTACACACGAGCGATGCCCGCCCAGCAGCCTCGGGCTCTCGGCTTCGCACGATAATCGCGGTCGCAGCGATAAAAGCAACAATCGAGGGAACCACGAAAGTGAGGTATGCGCAGCCGAAGATCTCAAGCAAGTAGGGCAGGGGTGAAATGGCTATTGCGGCGCCGATGAAACCTGTCGCCAATGCGGCCGCCTTGCCCGTGCCGTGACGGAGTGGAAAAGTTTTGAGCCCGAGCTTTTGATCCCCCCGCATGTCCTCGATTCCCTTGATGAGCTCCCGCCCGACCGTCGAGAGCGCCGCCATGATTACTAAGATGCCGACCACTGAAATTTTGCCAACCGCCAGACCGCCGAATAAAAACGTTGACCCTACCAAGTAACCGATAGTTAGGTTGCCTGCCAGACCACGACGCTTGAGCTCTGCAGAATATGTGAAAAGGATCGCCGAGTTCAAGATAGCCAGTGCAAGGCATGACGGGTTTATGAACGCTGCCAGAACCACACCGACTCCAAACAGGCAACTAGCAATAATTACAGCCGTCCTCGCGTTCAGCCTGCCGGATGGTACCGGTCGGTGAGGACGGTTGATAGCATCGATATCCCTATCAAAATAGTCGTTAACCGCGTTGCCCGCTCCGCCAATCAAGGCTGCCGCTACAAACGCTACCCAAGCTGTGTAAGGTAGTTCCCCACCAACCGCGACTATGGCGCCTGTCAACACCGCCAAGCCCGCGAGTAAGCAATTGATGGGTCTGATGAGTTCGAGCGTCGGCGGTAAGCGCACCGTTTCACCCCCTTTATAAGGCTTATAAATTACTTTCGGTGACCTCTCTCCCCCAAATCCACTTAAATACTCCCCCACATCCCCTAAGCGGAGGGTGAAAAAATGGGTACGAGCGGTGAAATAGGTGATCAAATGGTTTCACCTGTACGAAGGTTTGGTTTCCCAGAGAATCACGCAGGGTTTGAGGACACTCTAACAAGCATAGCCGAGCGAATACGCAAACAGGAAGGGCAAAGACGGAAGGTCGCGGAAACGCTCGCTGAGCTAAGGGACATAACTTTGGAAGGCGTGGAAGAAATTATCGAACCTTCCCTCGTAAAATTAATTGAGCAAGACGCGCTCGCGAACCTGACGGTGGCGGGCGTCGATGGGGGGATGCTCGAGCAGCAGCTCCATGGCCTCGACCTTATCCTCTTGCGGGCGGTTGTTGCGATATTTCACTACCACGACGGCGGGCTGGAGTGGGCCGAGTACTTCCCAAGCGAGATGCCATTCCCCCGCCTGATTGATGTCGCGGAGCCGCTGGATGCCCGAGAATTTGAGCTCCTTGCCGGGATGGAACGTCAGCTGACCGAAATTGAGCTCGCTACCGAGGCGCTCCGAGCAAATGAAGTTAAACTCCTGTTACTGGATGGCTCTGTAGTGCCTCAGTACATCGACCGCTTTCCCCACAACCAAAGCTTGCGTGAGCGTTATCACAAGCTCCTCAATGCATACACGAAGCTTTACGAGACCTGCGCAGAGTCGGGAGTCCTACTTGCGGGCGCGGTTAAGGACAGCCGAGGCGGGCGCTTCATCGATATCCTCAGGCGCCAGGTGCTCCCAAGTTTAGATGGCCTCGGCCTCGGACAAAAGGAGCTAGAGGTCTTAGAACGCTCGCGGGACACCGTTTTCCTCGATCACGTGCTCAGGGTGGGAGAACGTACCTTCATCTTCCGCTATGCTGAAAGCTCATCAAGCTATGTACTCCGCGACCTCGGCGAATGGGCGATGCGAGTTTACGCATTTTACCTTAAGACCGTGCCATTCGACCGCCCGCTGCGCGTGGAGTTCATCGATTTCAGAGACGGACCAGCGGAGACCGCCAATCGCGTCGCGTCACTCATTTACGCGCTTTCCCCCCACCATGATGCCTTCGGGCTCCCATCGGTACTCATCGAGGCGGATGTGTGTGCCCGTCTGACCGAGGAGGACCTAAACATCGTGCGCGACAGCATCGCGGACCGCCTCGGCCCCTCTGCCTTGCTCGACCTGAGGCGACACCGGAGACCTTTCTGAGGTGGACTCATGGAATTAGGAACAATTGTCGCTACAGAGGATGGTCCTTCACCAAGCAAATTCTCTTTCGTAGTCACCGAGGCCCAACGTAAGATGCCGGTTCGACAAGGGCAGTTCGTAGAAGTTGAGACCGAGGAAGGGCGGGTGATAGCTTTCGTCACGAACTTGATCAAGACCAATCGATACTTCATGCGGGCTGAGTCAGTCAAGGAGTACGAGCGGGGCGGCAGACCCTTGGCGGCGATCTTTCCTGCCGATCGCTGGGAGTACCTCATAGCCGAAGCTCAGGCGCTCGGAGTCCAAGCTGAGAATGGACTCGAGCGAACTACTTTCCCACCATCACCTGGGCAAAAGGTGCACGAAGCTAGATCAGAGGTGCTAACGCGCTTTCTCGGATTAAACCCAGACGACGGGGTGGAGCTGGGCAAGCTCAAGCACCACGAGCTACCTGTGAAGCTCGACCTTACGAGACTGTTGCGCAAACATGTGGCGGTGCTCGCAATGAGCGGCGCAGGCAAGAGCGTAAGCACTCAGGTGATAATCGAGGAGCTGCTCGGGCGCCTGCCTGAGCGGGGGCGGCCTGCGGTCGTCGTGGTCGATGTTCACGGTGAGTACGCTGGGTTGGCCGAAAGTTTCCCCGACCGCGTGAGCGTCGTCAAAGGCAGAAAACTCAAGATAGGCGTGCCGAACCTGAACTCGTATCAGTTCAAGGGGTTTATGCCTGACATCTCCGGGATGCAAGCGCGCGAGCTTCAGCGGGTGCTTGGCGAGCTGCGAGCCGAGATGCGGGCGGGCAAGGGTCCGTTTGGGTTGAATGAGGTCATCTCGCGGATTGAGGGGGACGGAGATATCCATAGACAGCTTCAGCAGGCTTTGCTCGGGTGGCTATTCGACCTCCGTTCACTCGGCATCTTCGACCGCGCCGATTGCCCGAGCTGGGAGAGTATCGTCGAGCCGGGAAAGGTGGTGGTGATCGACCTTAGCGACGTAGTCAGCTTGAGGAAGAAACAGATGTTCGTGGCGTATGCTGCGCGGAGGTTATTTAACGCTCGCAAAAGAGGCCGCGTGCCCCCGTTTGTGCTTTGCTTGGAAGAAGCTCATCAGTTTTGTCCGTCTGGCGAGTCCAAGAGAACGGCGATTTCGAGGTCGATAATCGAAACACTTGCTCGCGAGGGTCGCAAGTTCTATGCCTCGCTCATACTCATTTCCCAGCGCCCGGTGAGGCTCTCGACGACCGTGCTTTCACAGGCGAACACAAACATCATCCTGCGTGTCACAAACCCCTACGACCTAGAACACATCAAACAATCTTCGGAGGCGATAACGAGCGAGGTTGCGGACATGATCTCCTCGCTGCCTGTGGGGGAGGCGTTGGTCGTGGGTGAAGCGGTGAATCACCCGATCTTTGTGAAAGTTAGGCAGAGGCGCTCGCGGGAGTCGGCTCACGGGGCTGGTTTGGAGGAAGCGGCACGCGAGTTCGAACAGCGCAATCGGCACGAGCGAGAAGATGCTAAAGCGTTTATGTGAGGGGGCTGTGTTTTAAGCGTTGAGAAAATTGCGCACCTGCGCAATTATTGACATGTTTCTACATTTCTAGCTAAGGAACTATTCCTCAACGCGCGATGTTGCGCACCTGCGCAATTATTCCAGCTCCTTAACCGCGTAAATTCGGACTTTCTGGCATCCGCAGCTTCGTGCGAGCTCCTCTATTGCTCGAGCTGTTCTCATCTCCTCCACAAGCACAGCGCTGTACTGCACAGCAAAACCATCGCCTGCAAGTTCAAGCAATTTATGGAGATCGAAGTAGAACTTTCTAGGGATCCTATCGCCTTTGAAATCGTAAATTACAAGTTTTCGCACGTGCGGTCTCGGATCATTGTCTTCCACGCTTTCGTAAATCAACTCGGCGAGGCTTTTTCTGCTCATCATTATCACTTAGTTACGCACCTGCGCAATTATTCTCTATCGACTTTGCTCGCCAGCGCTACTTCGGGCTTGCGACCAACAATAGCGCTCGCTCGCAAAGCTCGCGCACGACCTCCGGCTGGATTATATGCTGCTCAAGGTACTCACGCAGGAGCAATGTCAAGTCCCATGCTACATACCTGAAGTTTAGTTCTCCGGGATTCGCTTGCGCTTGGCTCAGCTTCCGCACAGCCGTCGTCACCGCTCTCAGGCTATCTCCGCGCTGGCTTCGAAGCTTGTTAGCCAAGCCCTCGAACGCGCGCCCATCGTTCAGGTTTTTGTAGAGGTAGCTACCCACATCGCTCGCCAACTCGCGGTAGAGCTCCAGCACCTCGCGGAGCGCCAGCCAGTCTGCATGCGCGTCCAGCTGCCAAAGGGTCCGCGCCCCCACGTGCTCCCGCAGGCGCTCGACGACCCCCTCATCAAAAGTCAGCAAGGGGAGCCGAAGGTGCGCCGCCAGCATCAAAGCCCGCAGGTCGGTTAGCGGAACCTCTCGCTCAACCTCGAAAAGCAGGCGGCGGGATAATTCATCAAGCAGCTCCGGCAGGTAAACGACCAGCAGCTTTCGGTCCCGCACGAACTGGCTCACCAAGCTGTACCCTAGGGTCTTGCCCCGGACGGCGATCAGCTTGTCGCGCGCAAGCCAGTTATAGGTCGCTGAAGGCAGGTAGATCTCACCACCGTCCAGCAACCGCTGTGCCCGTTCAAAGCTCGTGCGGTCAACCAGCGCGCTCACGTCGCATACGGCTCCGAACTCCCTAACGCTCATCTGCTCACCTCATTTTTGGGTTGGGCGCGCCAGGACTTGAATCCGGATTTCCCCCTTTCGGCAGCGCGAGCGACCGTCGGGAGGGTGTCTTATCCATTGGACCACGCGCCCATCGATAGTTTTTTATCCAAAAGGGGAGAAAGATTCAATACCGTCGGGAGGGTGTCTTGTCCCTTTTCTTTTTTTTGATTTCGCGTAGTTCTCCCGCCAAGGCTTTGGGTGAAGGTTGTTTATAAGGGGAAAATTCGCCCTTAATCTTTTGGTCTTCAAGATGGAAATACTCTAGGTGGTGCCTTGGTGAGGAAGCTGGTCATCGTCTGCCGCGACTTTGAGGTCGAGGCTGAGCTACTGGAAAAGCTGTGCCCCAATACTTGCAACGCAATTTGGAAAGCTTTGCCGTTCGATGCAGAAGTGGAAATCTGGAAAGAGGAGGTCTACTTCGAGATTCCGGTAAAAGTTGAACCGGAAAACCCAACGCCTAAAACTCAAACAGGTGATGTCTCTTATTGGCCTGAAGGTCCGGGCTTCTGCATCTTCTTCGGCCGCTCGCAGCCCGTTAGTCCCGTAAATACTTTCGCTCGAATAAGAAGTGGTGTTGAAAAATTCAAGGCCGCGCGGACGGGAGATCGAATAATCGTGCGCCAAGCCTAGACTAAAATATTTTTAAGTCGAGTACGATGTGATAAACTCTGGTGGCATAGGAGCGAATTGCCCTGCTCTCAAGCAACTCCACCTTTCTCCCCTTCGCGACTGCCGCATCACGAGCGAACTGGAAGGATGGGCTGAAAAGGTCTGATTCTTTCCCGAAATCGTAAAAGTGCACCACCCCTCCCTCGGGCTTCAGCGCAAGCAATGCGACATCGAAGAACTCTCGGGCGAGCTCTGGCAAGGGCATGAGTACTCGATCTGCTTTCACCCTCAAGTGAGTTTCTACCACTTCCCTCGCGTCTCCCAAAATCGGCACCACTCGATCCCCAACCTTGTTGATGCGGATGTTCGTGCACATGTACTCGAAGGCTGCGGGGTTCTTGTCGATGGAGTAGATCTGTGTTGCCATGCTGTGGCGGGCGATGATGACTGAATAGCTCCCAACGCCCGCGAACAAATTCGTCACTATCTCACTTGGCTTGACGAGCTTGGCCACGCGAAGGCGTTCCGTCGCCAACCGGGGTGAGAAGTAGGTCTTGGCGAGGTCGACCTTGAAGCTGCACCCCCCTTCATGGTAGAGGGTCTCCGTTCGGGGTTCGCCAGCAATCACCTCTAGCTCGCGCGTCCGAAACTCTCCCCGCACCGGAGCGGTTTGGTTGAGGACGGTCCGCACGTGGCGGTGGACCTGCATCAGCGCTTGGCCGATGAGGTGTTTTTTAGGCAGAAGTCCGTCAGGCAGCTTGACCACCGCAATATTTCCAACGATGTCGAATGCGCGTCCTAGCTGCTTGAGCTCCTCAGCGGTTAGTTGTCCCTTTAACGCCTCACGCAGATTTCTCGGCATACTTGACCCAAAAACAATTTCGTGCAGAAGCAAAAGGTTTTAGGGGCTAGAGCATCTCCCTGCGCTTCGCCAGCCAGATGCTTAGGATGAAGGGGACGATAAAGTATCCTAACATTACAAAAAAGCTTGTGGTCGGATCCGGGTTCCTCTCCATCCCCCCGGGCATACCCCCACCGAACGCCGCCGTGAAAGGAACCCCATACACACTGGCAATCGAATCCCCCGCATATCCATGCATGAACCACGGTTCAATGTTTGCAAATATTAAACTGATCTCAATGACAGAAAAAACTAGCATGATTGTTAGGAGTGTGGCTATCGTGGCACCCATGCTTCCCTTGAGCACTGAGCTGTAGAGAAATGCGATACCTAGCACACTGTTTGCATAAACCAATGCAAGAGCAAGCGAACCAAATACCTCGATTGGCAACTGTTGATACATCCCGACTAAGGCTATCACCGTGGCGACATAGGCCAAAAGGATAATAAGGGCTGTGACAGTAAGGCATGCGATATATTTCCCGACGACAAGGGTACTTCGCTTTACCGGATTTGGGAAAAGAATGTAACCAGTTTTATGTTCGAATTCTGAAGCGATGGAGTCCCCAGCGAAGAACACAGCTGCAAAAATTGGTATGGTTGCACCTGCCGACGTTACAAATAAAGCAAAAAATTCAGGGGAATCGGAGATGAGGGGAGATAACTTCCCAGGGATATCCAACCCTTTATAGAGCGCTATGACTAAGATCACGGCGATGAGGGTAAGCACCAAAGCTCCATAAAATCTCTTCCTCCGGAACTGCTTCAGCAACTCGTATTTAGTCACTATTTTCAGCTTCTCGAACTCACTCAAATGGCCGCCTCCGTGAGTTTAAGGTATACACCTTCCAGCGAGGTTCGATACTTTTGCTTTAGGCGAGGGATACTGTCATAGACAAGCAGGTGACCGTGATCAATCAGCGCCACTTTGTCGCACACTTGAACAATCTCTGTAATGAGGTGTGAGGATAAGAAGATCGTTTTCTCCTTTCTCGCCTTCTTTAGAATTTCCCGCACCTCTTTCATCCCCCTCGGATCGAGGCCTAATGCCGGCTCGTCGAGAATCAAGATTGGCGGGTCGTGGAGCAAGGCCTGCGCCAGCGCTAGGCGCTGCTTCATCCCTCTCGAGAATTTTCCTATCCGGACCTTAGCCCATCCTCCAAGCCTGACAAGTTTCATGACCTCCTCTATCCTACTTTTCAACCCCTGCTCGCTCATTCCCCGGAGCCTCCCCAAGTAGCTGAGGGTTTCCACGGGGGTTAGGAAGGGATAAAATTCAGGTGTTTCCAAGATGGCCCCCACCATCGAAAGTGCTCGCTCGCGTTCCTCCACGACGTTGACACCATTGATGTAAGCCGTGCCAGAAGATGGGCGGAGGAGCCCACAAAGGAGTTTAAGGGTGGTGGTTTTCCCTGCGCCGTTGGGGCCGAGCAGCGCGACATCCTCATTCTTTTTTACCTTCAACGAGAGGTTGTCTAAGGCGAGAAAATCGTTGTAATACTTGCTCAGCCCATCGATGACGATAGATTCGTGCATGGTTTTTACCCTTTATCTTATCTTAAATTACCCTATAAAAAAGACATCTCAAGAATTTCCCCCGTCGATCTCATGTCTCTCATCCGCTGATTTTATGGCATTTGTTCATTTTAATCACTTTCCTATAACAAAAAATTTGTTATCTAAAAATATTAAATTTATCAGACAACAAGATCATAAAAAAGGAAGGAGAAGAATATTTAGGAAAAGAATGTCACAAAATTTTCCCCACAATGGGTATTTCACGCCCGCATCTGGGACAACAATTTCCCTCCAAATTTATTTTGACTAATTCGAGCCCGAAGCGTTTGATGAGCATCTCGCCACAGTTCGGACAATAAGTGTTCTCATACTGATGCCCGGGCACGTTGCCGAGGTAGACGAACTCGATGCCCTCCGACTTCGCTATGTCATGCGCTCGCTCGAGAGTGGAAACGGGTGTTGGTGGCGCGTCAAATTTGTAGGCCGGATAGTAAGATGTGAAATGTAGCGGGGTTTCTCTGCCCGCCTCGCGAAGGTGACGCTTGGCTAGTTCGCGCAGTTGCTCTTCCCCATCATTCACTCCGGAGATGATGAGATTGACTACCTCTACATGTATCCCAAACTTTTTTGCCTCGCGCACGTTTCTCCAGACGACTTCGACATCGGCCCCGCAATATTTGCGAACCGCCGCCGCATCGCCCTTAACGTCCATACACATCGCGTCCAGTCCAGCATCTTTTAGCATTCGCAGCGCCTCGAGCGTCATGTGGCCGTTGGTTACGTAAGTGTTGTAAAGTCCCCGCCCCTTGGCTAGCTTAAAGACATCAAGCGAGTACTCGAAGAGCAGCGTTGGCTCGTTGAACGAAATAGAGGTACCCTGACAGCGCTCTCGTAACACCTGCGCAACGAACTCCTCCGGGCTGAGGTAGTTGGCGAGCTTCGGATTTGGAGGTGACTTTGAGATGTTCCAGTTCTGACACCATGGGCAAGTAAAATTGCAAGAGTACGTACCAACAGTTAGCGCAACGCTCCCCGGCCAAAAATGATAGAAAGGCTTTTTCTCGATGGGATTCGCGGATATCGAAGAGATGTCACCGTAAACGAGCGTGTAGAGTTTGCCTTCGATGTTTTTCCGCGTCTTGCAGAAGCCGAGTGCATCTGGCTCGATCTTGCATCGCCGTTCGCAGAGGTTACATTGCACTCGTTTATTCGGCAATTCCTCGAATAGCAGCGCTTGCTTGATGGTAGGCCTCTCGGGTTCAGCCAATTTTATACCCATACAAAATTGTATTTTTTAGCCTTTAACTAAGCACAACTGGCCTTTTGCCCAAAAATTCCGCCGCCGTTAGAACTTTCTTTCCTCGACGTTTGCCTTCATCCCATACCTCACGTGTCCACTCCTTAAACTTTGGTTCACGAGGCAAGTGATGGTCATAGATCATTAACCGCACATCAGTTTTCCTAAGTATTCGCGTGGCGTTTGCTATTGCGCGATTCATGGTGGTACGGGTGGTGAGATAGCCAAACATGTAGGTCATTGGGCCATCGAGAATGAGAACGTCAGGATTTTCCCGGATGATCCAGTTGGCATAATCCTCGATAATCGGACCGTCAAGATCAGAAGAATGAATCAGTTTCTCGCCCCCATACTCGATAACAGTTGCGAATACCCAGCCCACACGCGAGAACTCGATGCCGTGGAAGAGGGGCGGGGTGAACCTGAGCTTGGTGCGCCCAAATTTGAATTTTTTACCCGCGGGAAATTTGACCTTTATATCTCTAAACTTAAGCTCAGGTATCACTTTAGCGGAGTTCCATTTTTGGGCACGCCTTTTAAACCACTTGAGCCCCTTTCTGAACAACTCCCTCCGTCTTTGATCGTAATCTCCGAAGCTCTTGTCTCGAGCGCGGGGAATCTCATCAAGCGGATTTCCATATGACTTCCGCTCTCGCTTCTGCAGCATGTCATTAAGACCGACCTTACCAAAGGAGCGGCATAGATTGTCGAAGAAATGCTCGGCTCGCCCTCGTTGGGAATCATTGATGTGGTCGTTGGGATTCTTCACCAGTAGGAGTTTGCCCTTGTAGAGTCCGCGGTCGAAGTCGGTGAAATGGTCGTAGTGATAATGGGAGATTACGACTAGGTTCGCCTTGCGGCTCGCCTTCTTAATAGCGCGCATTCCCTGAGCTTCCCAGTAAAGCTTTTTCGCCCATGATGCCGGAAAGCTGGGCTGCATCACCGCGACCCCTGGATCAATAAGTACGCTGACATCAGGTGTTTTGACTAGGGTGCAGGACGACTTCGCGCCAAGCGAGTCAAACCACACAGGTTTAAAATCAATTTTCACGTGACTCACACATGACTTACTTTCTCTTTAAATTAGTTCTTTAAAATCTTTAATTCATCTTAAATTTCGCGTTTTAATTTTTCGGAACAAGTTGCTTTTAAGGTTAGGGTTTGTTATACTATTCCTCGATGAAAAATGTTTATGCGCGATTCATTCACTTGCGGATATAGTCCAGCCAGAATTCGTACTTAGGCTCCTTCCCACGGACAGCGTTGAAGAATATTCGCTGAAGCTTCTCCGTAATGGGCCCGCGCTTCCCGCCCCCTATGAGCTTGCCATCCACCTCACGGATCGGTGTCACCTCAGCAGCAGTACCTGTAAAGAAAGCCTCGTCTGCTGCGTAAAGCTCATTCGGCTTGAAGTCCTGCTCCTCGAAGCTTATCCCTTCATCGCTGGCGATTTTTATTATCGAGTCCCGAGTTATCCCCACAAGTGCCCCCGAGGACACCCGGGGAGTCATGAGCTTACCGTTCTTCACTATGAACACGTTTTCTCCCGGGCCCTCCGCAACATATCCATCGATGTTTAAGAGAATCGCCTCATCGTACCCTGAATTGAGCGCATCTACCTTCGCGAGGATCGAGTTCGCGTAGTTGGCCACCACCTTGGACTGAGGGGGAAGGATACGCGGGTGGGTCCGAAGCCAAGGCGAAATTTTAGCTCGGATGCCGCGCTCGAGTCCCTCCTCTCCGAGGTAGGTACCCCAAGGCCAGACTGCTATTGCCACCTTAACCTTGGAGCCTGCGGGGTTCAGTCCCATTACGCCGTAGCCATAAAAGGCGATGGGGCGAATGTAACATTCCTCAATTTCGTTTGCTTTTATCGTTTGCTTGACTCCTTTTACCAGCTCCTTGACCGAGTAAGGGAGCTTCATCCCCACGAGCTTCCCCGAGTTTTCGAGCCGGCTGATGTGGTCCTTGAGCCTGAAGATCGCTGGACCTTTCGCAGTTTTGTAGCAGCGAATGCCCTCGAAGACGCCCAACCCATAGTGTAAGGTGTGGGTGAGCACATGCACGTTTGCCTTTTCCCAAGGGACGAGCTTTCCATCCATCCAAATGAACTTCGTAGGGGTTAACGCCATCTGCCTCACAACACAATTTCTCCGCTGCTTTATAATGATATCCTGAAAAGAACAGCACTAACCGCGAAGTTTTCTAAGACTTCTCTGTTACTACAATATTTCACCCAAGGTCCGAAGCATTTCGTCTACATCTTCGAGGCGGATGTATCCCATGTTCCCTATCCTGAAGGTCCGCTCCTTCAGCTCACCGTATCCTTTTGCCAGCTCGAACCCGCGCTCGCGCATTCGCTCGTACACATCAAGGCCGCTGATACCCTTTGGAGCATTCACACATGCGACCGTTGGGCTCTCATATCCTTTCTGCGGGAAGAGTGACAGGCCTAGGGCCTCGACACCCTCCTTTATCTTTCGACTTCGCTTAGAATAGAGCTCGAAGCGTTTTCGCTTACCGCCTTCAGTTTCAATCAGCTCCAACTCTTTGTTGAGCGCGAGGATTTGTGGGATCGTAGGTGTCATGTGTGTGCTGCTCTGTTCTTTCTGATACCTTTCATAGAGCTTGAAGTCGAAGTACCACCCTTTATTCTTAGCTCGGTCCGACTGCTGCAGAGCCTCCTCGCTCACGCTCGCGACGGCCAGTCCCGGAGGGATTCCAAAACACTTCTGAGAGCTCGTGAAGCACACATCTATCCCCCACTCGTCGATCTTCAGCTCGACCCCACCTATCGCGCTGACCGCGTCGACAAACAGGAGCTTTCCGTGCTTCTTCACAATTTTGGCCAGTTCGGGAAGCGGATTCAGTAGCCCAACGCTTGTCTCGTTGTAGGTTATGGCGACGGCTTCGATATCTGGGCTCGATGAAAGTTTTTTATCGAGGGGCTTGGGTATGATCGGTTCACCCAGTTTCGCCTCAAGTCGTTCGACCTCCTTTCCGTTCGATTCTCCCACGCGAGCGTACCGCTTCCCGAATTCCCCGGTGATGCAGCATAACATTTTTCGTTCAACACAGTTCCGGACTGTGGCCTCCATCACACCCGACCCGGAGCTAGGGAAAAGGAATACTTGATTCTTGGTTTCAAGAAATCGTTGCAGCCGCTCAACGGTTTGTCGATGCAGTTCTCTGTATTCCTTACTCCGATGGCTGAACATCTGGCGGCGCATTTCCTCAAGGACCTCGGGTCGGCAGGCGACCGGTCCGACTGTAAAGAGTTTCACGTTACCCCCATCACATTGTAAAGTACCAAAGTTTGCAATTTTATTTCTTCATGCGAATGAAGCTTCATCGCTTTTCCTTTAAGTAATTGTCGACCATCTTGATAGCGCATAGCTTCGAGCACATACTGCAGGTCTTTGGATCAATTGCTGGTGGCCTTCTTTGCCTGAGTTCTTTGGCTTTTTCGGGGTCGATTGCCAGTTCGAATTGTTTAGCCCAATCCAGCTCTTTCCGCGCCTTTGCCATGTCATCGTCGCGCTGAACGCCGATGCCCTTGACGATATCAGCCACATGAGCAGCGATTTTTGTGGCGACAACACCTTCCTTCACGTCCTCGATGCTCGGCAGGCAAACGTGCTCGGCGGGGGTCAGGTAACAGAGAAAATCGGCTCCAGCCCAAGCCGAAATTGCTCCTCCAATAGCCCCAACAAGGTGATCATACCCCGGAGCGATGTCAGTAACGACGGGCCCTAGCACGTAAAAGGGAGCGCCCTTACATACGTTTTTCTCGATCCTAACGTTTGCCTCGATGTGATCAAGTGGTAAGTGTCCGGGACCCTCGACCATCACTTGTACATCCTTTGCCCAAGCTCGCTCAACCAGCTTGCCGAGCGTTAAAAGTTCCTGAAACTGCGCCAAGTCAGAAGCATCGGCTAAACAACCGGGGCGCATCCCATCGCCCAAACTTAGCGTCAGATCAAACTCGCGCGCAAGTTCAAGCAGATAATCAAATTCTTTGTAAAGCGGGTTCTCCTCGCCGTGATGAATGATCCACGCGGCTAGGAAAGAGCCACCGCGGCTGACGACATCAAGCAGACGCCCGCTCCGCTTTAAGGCTTCAACTGCCGCCTTGGTTACACCGCAGTGTACGGTCACGAAATCGACGCCGTCTTCGGCATGCTTTCGGATAGCGTTGAAAATATCGTCAGAACTCATGTTTACAACACTCCCTCGCTTTGCAGCCTCGATGCCCGCTTGGTAAATCGGCACCGTTCCAATCGGCACGTTTATCGCATGAAGAATGCGCCGTCTAATCTCGTCGATGTCACCACCTGTGCTAAGGTCCATCAGCGTGTCGGCTCCATACTTCACCGCGATTTTTGCTTTCTCGACTTCTTCATCGATGTCCGCGTAATCAGGAGAAGTGCCCACATTTGCATTGATCTTTGTACGCAACCCCTCCCCTATACCTCTGGGCTCGATGTTTTCGCGCCTGAGGTTGCGGGGGATAATTAATTTACCTGTGGCCAGCTTTCGCATTATGTAATCAGTAGATTTGCCCTCAGCCTTCGCGACCACATCCATCTCAGGTGTTGCCGTGCCCCGCTTGGCTTCCGTCATCTGCATAATTTTCCCTCTATACAAATTGCGTGCCCGGAGTTGAAAAAGCTTTCAATTTATTAAGTTCTTATATTCACGTATAATTGGAGGTGGTAAGATAGCAATTCAAGTTGTCAAACAAGATGGCAAGACCGAGCCATTTCAACGCCAGAAGATAGTCAATGCTTGCACTGCTGTTGGGGCACCAGCAGATGTTGCAGCTAGCATCGCTGACGAAGTCGAGAAGTCAGCGCGCGACCAAATGCCGACGAGCGAGATAAAAACGATGGTCTTGGACAGGCTTGGCAAGATAAAGCAGGATTGGGTAAATAACTGGGCGCAGTACGAGAAGAGTTCTAAACAACGTTAACTTCGTTAACGCTGTCCAGTTTGACGCTAATTGATGGCGGAGGGTTAACTCTATGCCCTCTAGCTCGTGGCTCATCTCCATGACATTCACCGCCGAGCAGCAAGCTCAACCTCGGCTTCGAGGTAGCAACGGTGTGGGGTGTGACCCGCTTATCAAGGGTACTACTTCCCTTTGCATCCCTACCCAGCATCCTTCCATCGGTACCGGAGCAGGGCCTCAGGAGTTCGTGCCGATGACCGCGAAATGATGAGATAATTTTTCTAGCATACGCGCGATGCTTGGGGATTTGTTTGAGTTGCTCCTCACTCAACCTTTCGCTATACCCCAGCGCACGTCTTGCCAGCACAAGGGCAGCAAGCTGATGGCCGTTGAACCGCGAGAATTGCTTGTCATACTTCAGCCCGCCAGCTATCGAAGAATAGCTCGCATTCACCTCCGCGCAGATCCATTCGAGCTTAAGTGTCTGCAGCCTTATCAGCTCGAGCAGCTTTCTGCTGAGGAAGTTCGCCTTCGCGCGGTTGGCGCGATGGTTGCTCTCGATCGCCATCCCCAAATGTAGCTTTTCCACCACGATCGCGTTACACCCATATCCCTTGATCCACCTGAAAGCGCGCTTGATGAGGTTCGCGGCCAGCCACGAGCGCTTCTCCGCGCGGGCGTGGACCAAGGCTGGCTCGCGGAACCAGCGCGTCGCGAACAGGTTGCCGTCGCTCGAAACGATTGTCACAGCCAAGCCCTCGGGATTAACATCGATGCCTGCTACGCGCTTTCCGTTCCACTCGCACAAAAACGTTTCATTGACCTCAAACGAGATCATGGCTTGATAGTTCCGCTCGGTCCGCTTCACACGCACCGAATACGCGACCCCAGATGCAAGCGCGGCGTCGAGCAGGCGTCGACAGTAACTTGGGACGACCAGTTCGACTTCAAAATCTCCCCCCAGCCAGTTGCGTACCTCAATTGCATATTCGTCCTCACATTTGACAATTCTCGTGTTTGCGTTTCCATTCTGGTTGGCCTGCCCTACACTAAAGAACTGGCCTGACCGCTTTAGCCGCCATTCCTTGCGTGAGCCCTTACCCTTCGACAGTTCTTCGAACAATTTTCTGGAGCCGAACACGGCGCGAGGCACGGTTCTGGCGACAAGATGCTTTTCCATCGCCACGCGCTTGCGTTCCAGCTTCTCGATGCGTGCTTTGTATCCCCTACGTTTTAGCGGATCTGCAACGCGATTCATCCTTCGCTTAACGCGGGCGAGTTTCTCATCATACATCTCGACGTATAGTGGCAACAACTCACGTTGCGATTGAATGACGCTTTGAGCTTGCTTGATCGCCCACTGACACCAGCGCCAGTTTTCGATGCCATGTCGCGCTTGGAGCAGCCTCACGATTTCGCCCGTTTTCTTGCCCTTGATCAGGCGGTTATAGGTGGTGCGAACCATCGAGGAGAACGTTCGACAAATGGTGTTGAGACTCGCCTCGTTGCCAGACGGATTGATGAGTGCTCTGACCGCATACTGCAACCCGATCACCTTTCCAGCCTTGACTTTGCAGCCCCCCTTAAGCGATTTGCCCACAGAGGTCACCGAAAGTATTGATACTAATGTAACAAATTTACCAGCTGCCATGGTCTTAGCGTTGTTTAGATTATTTATGAAGTTAAACGTTTTAGTTAAGCAATTTACAAGACCAAGTGGTGGGGTAGGATGAAGTCTAGCGTTATTGCCCTTCTTACCGATTTAGGGGCTAAAGATTACTTTGTCGGAGCAATCAAGGGCGCGATCCTCTCGGTGAATCCTGACGCTAAGATCGTTGACATCACCCATGAGGTACCGAAGTACGACGTTCGGGGAGCAGCACTCATCCTCACGCAGGCCGCGGAGGCGTTTCCAAAAGGCACAATTTTTATCACCGTTGTCGATCCCGGCGTTGGGACCGATCGAAAGTGCGTGCTACTCAAGACTAAGAATGAGTTATTTTTCATCGCCCCCGACAACGGAGTTCTGACACTCGTAGCCGAGCAGCTTGGAGTCGCCGAACTTTACGAGATAGCAAATCGAAAGCTGATGATGCCGGAGATCTCGCCAACTTTCCACGGGCGCGACATCATGGCTCCCGTCGCTGCCCACCTGAGCCTTGGCGTCAAACCCAGCGAAGTCGGGCCTGAACTAAAAGGGATAAAACTGCTTAAACTCCCGCGACCAACGGCGACTGAAACAGAAATGCGGGGGCACATCATGAGTGTAGACGATTTCGGAAACTTGGTGACAAACATCGACGCGTCCACGATCTCAAAATTCGCGAGGGTAGGCGAGAACCTAGTCGTGGCGGTAGCGAACAAAATGTTGACCGTGAAGTTCGCCAGCACCTTCGGCGAGGTAAGGCTTGGTGGGTATCTCTGCTACGTCGGAAGCTCGGGGATGCTCGAGCTGGCCAAAAACATGGGCAACTTAGCTAACGAGCTGAAGATTAAAATTGGGGACGAACTCACCATACAGAAGATTTGAATGGTATAAGCGTGGATTTAAAAATTTATTAGACGGTATGTATTTAGCTTGCGTGCTAAAACCAAAAATTTAGCTACCCTGAAAATCCCAGCAGTGTGCGTTTTTTTATCGGCCCGAAACTCGATGGGCATTGGGAGATTTTTGAGGCCGGGCAACGTGATGTCACAGGTGTGACATGTGCCAAAGACTGAAGCACACTTTCCGGTCATGCTGGTTCCATGCCGTCACAGCTGTGACAAAATAAACTAGGTATCCGGAGCGGGATCAGACCGGGACCAATCCTGTTGATAGCTCGCTCTTTTTTTGTTTAACGAAATTAGCCACTGACTGAACAAAAGTCGCCGTGGAAGTGTCGAAATATTGTTCCCCACATCTAGAGCAAACTTCGGCGGGGACCTCCTTCACTACAACGCCTTCGATCTCAACATCTACGTTTTTCTCAACAACGGCCCCCCTACAAACACGACATTTTTTCATTTTGGTTTCCTCCTTGTTTTGAAGTCCTCTCTCCACTCTTCCATAGTTGGGATATATACCGTGATTACTAAAAGGATATCCTCGTGGGGCGCACACACGACATGGACTGGTACACCCCTAACCCAGGTTAGTACCAAGCAGCTGTGGCCTCTTGGATCATCGGGATACTCCTCGACAAGCTCGAAACCGCCGTACAGAGATTCACAGATATCGTCTGCGGTTATTCCTTCTTTCACTTCTCGCTGCAAAGCGTGCAAACTATGTCGCACGTTACTCAGCCGCTTTTTGATTTCATCAACTATATTCACTTCTCCCGCCGAGGCTTTGGGCGGAAGTCATTTATATAGGGGAAATTTTAGCGAAAAAAACGCAGGTTCGTTGCGTTACAGCTGTAACAAGTTGACACTGTTTTTCCAGCAGAGCCAGCCAAGACTATGCGCACATCCAAACTAACCTTCACCAAACGACTAACGTCTAAATACATACATTAGACGTATATTGCCCAAATGTTTTTCAAACATTTCAAATGATTAACTTCCACGGTGCAGCTTTCCCTCGGCAACCCTCATGAGTTCATCGAGCCCACGTATGCCAGTCTTAACCCTCATCTGATCAACACCCTTCTAGCTCTATATCCGAACGCCAGGCAAGCACCGAGCGTTAGCGCGAAAAAGTGCATGAATGCTTGCATAGCTGCAACGGCAGCCCCTCCATAAAACGCCTCCAACATCGATGGCGCGACAAGTGCCAAAGCGAATATTACGAACATCGGCAGGACTGGGAAGCCGTACCGCTTGAACTCCACCGCTGTAGCTCCAAAAAGTCCGGCCACTCCCGCCGATGCTCCCGCGAAGGTGTATGGGCTCGAGAGGAAAACGGCTGGAGCAACGGTGAGAATCCCGACCCCAACGAACACCGCAAGGAACGCCGAGCTTCGAATCCCCATCTCCCATGCGAGGAAGCCTACCAAGATTAAGCTCATTAGGTTCGTCAGCAGGTGTCCGATCCCGCCGTGTGTGAACATGAAAGTGATGAATCGCCATGGCTCATCTTGTATCGCCACGCTTTTGACTCCCAGCTCCTCCTCCCCAACGTACCCGCCACACTCAAAACAGAACACGATGGAGCAAACCAAGGCTATGCATGCTGCCACGGCGATCGGAGTGTTCAGCTTCATCCAAACCTACTCCTCTTCCACGTGTTTCCTTACCCTCCTCTGTCGTAGCACATGCCTCCTGAGCATCGATTTCCGTCCGTGTAGGATCCAGAGTGCATAGCTGGCGACGCCAACCGCGAACACGCCAACTCCGAGCTCGATAAGCTCGAACATCGCTTCATCCCCCTCCACTAATAAGGTTAAATCTGCAACTATAAAAAGATTGCGGCTCTAAACGAACTCTATTTCGTGATTTTTCACTAAATATTACAGTTTTTGTAAAAAAATGGGTGAAAATTGGCCTAATTTATGTGGTTTTTTGCATGAAATTCATATATTTTTGCATGATTTTTAACACCAAAAATGGCTAAAGTTTCGATCACGACCCCTTCAGTTCACAGAATCCTGTTAAATTTCCCTTCATTTCCCTTTTTAATTTTCCTCTTCAACCATTTAACCCCTTCATTTGCTTGCTGTGTTGCATTAATCGGTGGGAAGGTTGAAATAAGCTATTAAAACCTCGAAAAGTCGGAAAAGAGCTAAATGGGCTTCTTTTTGTTTGAGGCAACCGCAAGCCGAAAAAGCTATCTAATCCTTGAAATTTCAAAGAGGAGGAAAATAATCGTTTATTTTAAAATTATGCAACACACTGCATCTACTTCTCTCTTTCGAGCTCCCTCTTCACCCGTTTTAATCTCTTCATCACTTCTCACGTGTCCTCGCCCACCATCCGTTCCCTTTTGCCGGAAGATCGCAAAACCCAATGCACTTATGGCGAGTAGCCCAATTCCGAACTTGACCATCACTTTATTCCTCTTCTTCGGTTCTCATCGATTTTAACCTTCTCAATACTTCCCTCTGCTTTCTCCTCTCTCTCAGCCGGGTAAAGATCCCTATTTTCCTCTTTCTCAGCCAAACAAGGATCCCCGCCAATAAAACTATCCCCGTTATCGTTACCGCGAGCGGTACTGCTGATGTCGGTGGAGACGGAGGTGTCACCACGAATGTCCCATTCAGGTCATCGACTTCGACGTTGTAGGTCCCTTCGACATCTCTCGAAATTAGGAATGGGACTGTCTCTGTCGCCCCTCCCGCGAGTGTCACGTCTTCAGTCGCCTCGACGACATCGTCTATTCTGAGCGTTATGGTGTAAGTGCCTTCGAGTTCGCCGACGTTCGTGACATCGACAGAGATGGTAACCGTTCCCCCAGGCCTGACCTCGCTTGGATCGATTACCAGATTGCTGAGTTCGAACTCGGCTGGGGCGGGGCCTAAGGTCAATCCCGATACCGCGAAAATCGATAGTCCAGGGGACTCAGCGGAATAGTAAAAGTAAGTGTCGTCCTCCCCTATCATCGTGGTCGGCAACGAAACCCATTCCTCGGCAATTGGGTCCCATCTTCGCAAGGCTATGGTATCGGGGTCTATGTTCTCCGCGCTTACCCATGCCTTCTCCACCCTGAATTCTATCAAGACGACATCTATGTCTGCGTCAGTTATGTTCTCGGCGACGATGTTAAGGTAGCGATAGGCAACCCCCGGAGTTCCGATGGCTATCTCGGCTGGTTTATCGGTCAGCTGTTGGATGGTTATACTGACGTTTTCCACGCTTCCTTTCACCAATATCGTCATCCCGGTTATCAGCTCGGCGGGAATCTCGATGTAGACACCTGTAACGGTCCTCGTTTCACCCGCCGGGAGGGTCACTGTTTGGGGCGGAGGGGCCAAGTAGCCGAGGAAGTCCCCGAAGGAAATCGTATAGGTTCCCGCTGTAACCGATCTCGTTTGAGGCGCTGTCCCCCAGAGAGCGCCATTCACGTAGACGCTCGCTTTTATCGGGGTGGTATCGGCCGTTAGAGTAGCTAGTGTAGATGACACGTGTACCGTGAATGACCCAGACCATGAGCCAACATTCCCTACTCCGTCAACTCCACGGACGTGCCAGGAGTATGTGCCATCCGAGAGGGCCTCGCCGCTCGTGAGCGTGTAGGTTGAGGTGGTCAAGCCCGTCTTAGTCAGTGTTCCTATGATCTCCAGCGTGTAGGTGACACCTGATGGGTCGCTCACGTCGGACCAGTCAAAGGTCGGAGTTGTGTCGTCAGTGGTGGAGTCGTCGGCTGGCGAGATAAGCAATGGTGTAGGCGGCGGCGTCGTATCTCCCGCAGGAGGTGGCGAAGGTGGTGGAGATACGGGAGCCGTGGCAAACGTCTTAATTCCGCCTAAATCAGAATCGCCGTCGAAAGAGATCTCGGCCTCGAACTCGTAAGTCGTATCCGAATCCAAGCCGCTTATACCAGTGGAATAAATCGTACCCGTGTATCCGCTACTCCAAAGAGTGTGGGACCAACTGACCGTTCCTTCTACCCTGTAACTGAATTGAATGTCTACGGAACTGTAATCCCCGTAGCCAATCGAAGCGTTCAAAGTCGCCGAACTCGTTCCAACGTCCGTTGCGGAATCTGTTGTCACGGTGGCCTCAACGGTCGTCACTGTCAAGTCAAACGAAGGATAGGAAGTGCCTGAATCGAAATCATCCGTTTGCTCGGCCTTAACAGGTAACAAATCGCCCGGTACATCGACCCAGAACTCTATCGTCTTTCCTATATACGAAACGTCGGTTGGTCCTACTACCAAATACTCATAAGACCCACCTGACACGGTGACGCTATTGGATGTGTAGCCTTCTATCTTTGCGAATACCGCCGTACCATCGGGCGCGGATACGCCGTTCACGGTGACGCTCCCCGAATAATCGGCGGGGATGGGTGGCGGCTGTGCAAGTGCGGTACCAAGCGATATTGATAGGACAACCAAGAGAGGAATGCACACGAGCCAATTTTTCATCTCTTTACCTCCGATAATTCCTTACGCATTTTTTCGTATATATAGGAGGCGAGTTTCATCCAATTACGGCACCAATACCCCATCAGCGGTTAAGTACATCCAATACCCTCGGCCGAGATCGACGTTCCAGAACCCAGCACCGAGTTTAGCCACTTCCCACCCCACGACCGGATCGTACCTATAAAGCGTGGTCCAAATACCTGATAGGCTTGCAAGGTAATCGTTGATGAAGGTGCTTGGCGCCAGCTCCAGCGACGTGTAGCCTATGAGGTTCCAACCCTGTGTGAGCGGATATTCGGGCGGAAGCTCCATGGGATCTATGGCCTTGAGCTTCAGCGTAATCGTCGTGGGTGCTGTCGCATAAACCCAGTATCCCCTGCCATCCGCGATCTCAAGCGGTTGGGTCCAAGCCCCGGCACTGTAGAACGACCAATGCCATGCGTTGCCCCAGAATCCGTAAACCTTCGTGACCGTCGTTATCCCGCTGAACACGCTCTTTATCGAACTGTTCTCGAGCTCCCTTGGGACTGAGATAAGATTCCAGCCAGTCTTTAACATTATGTTGTAGGTAGGTGCCGCAACGAGCACGATGGTCTGCTGCTGCATAGCATCCATCCAGCCTTGGCTCGGAGATTCGGAAGCGATTATCATCGAGGTTCCAGCGGTGGTGTCTTTGTAGTAGAAGCTAGTTGAGTTCTGAGTAATTGCTATCGTGGCAGAATTGATCGTCCCGTCGAATGGTCCCGTGGGCGAGTTGTCAAACTTGCCAGTCGAAGAGGTCGAGGATAGGGCGATCGTCGTGTCCGTAATAACGTTGGACGGGTTGTCGTACTGGTCTTGGGTCTGGATGGTAATCACGCCCGATGCCTCGCCCGCCTTTATCGTCTGGGGCGAGGTGGTGAAGACGATCTTGGAGATCGGCGCAGGGTTTATTGTCTGCTGCTGCATAGCATCCGTCCAGTCTTGGCTCGGTGATTCTGCAGCGGTTATCGTTGGTGTCCCGGCAGTCGTGTCCTTGTGGTAGAAGCTAGCTGAATTATAGCCAGCCGCTATCGCAACGAATCCGATATCCGACCAAGCTACATTATCTAAGGAGAAAACTCCCGTCGCGGAAGTCGAGAACAGGTTGATCCATGTCTTCGTAACAACGTTGGACGGGTTTCCATGCTTGTTTTGAGTCTGGATAGTCATCACACCTGATGCCTCGCCCGCCGTTATCGTCTGGGCTGAGGTGGTGAAGACGATCTTGACAATCAAGGTGTCGACGTCGAACATGTTCTCCCCGGTGTTGTCGATCTGATCGTTTCCGGCTAGGTCCTTCCCACCCGTGACGGTCACGTCCACGCCCTCGTTCTCGACGTTCGCGTCCGCAATGATGTAGTTCTCGTAGTAGGTCGTGTTATCATCACTCCACCAACTCTCGGAGTAGATCAAGGTATCAGCCGTCACATCCGGGGTGAAAGAGATGTCTGGGTAGATGGTGTTATCCATGGGCTCGCTGAAAATTGCGGTGATGGTTAGTTTTGAGCCCTCGTCGGCGTCGTTGATAAGGTTGTCGCTGACGTAGATCTCGACAGTTGGGTTTTCCGTGTCTATGCTGAACACATTGGAGTTGGGTGATGAAACTTGGACGTTGGTGTTCTCATCTTGGGCGTTCTCGACGAGAACATCGATCCCGACGATGTTTTTACCCGTATCCTTCACATCGTAGGTTACCGTGCAAGTGAGTTTATCCCCCGACCAGCTGGGGCTGGCGTTCTCAATGGTGTCGAGGGTGGTTAGGTCAGGGGTGAACGCGAGGTCTGGATAAACCGATGCGTTCATTGGTTCTGAGTACAAGATGTCCAAGCTGAAGCCGGCAGTACCTACATCCGCGTCCGTGATCGGGCTCACGCTCGGCGTGACCGAGACCACGGTCGGGTTCTCGGTGTCTATGTCGAAAACATTCAGGTTGGGACTTGAATCTTGGACGTTGGTGTTCTCATCCTGGGCGTTCTCGACGAGAACATCTACTCCGACGATGTTGATCCCTGCATCAGCGACGTCGTAGGTTACCCTCCATGTGTTGGCTGCGGTCTTGGAGTAGTCCGCGTTCTTTAGAGTAGCGCTCACGTCTGGGGTGAAATCCAGATCAGGATGCGTTGCATCCATTGGCTCCGAGTAAACGATGTCTAGGTAGAATCCATCCGGACCGAGGTTCGCGTCTGTGATCGGGCTCACGCTCGGCGTGACCGAGACCACGGTCGGGTTCTCGGTGTCTATGTCGAAAACATTCAGGTTGGGACTTGAATCTTGGACGTTGGTGTTCTCATCCTGGGCGTTCTCGACGAGAACATCTACTCCGACGATGTTGATCCCTGCATCAGCGACGTCGTAGGTTACCCTCCATGTGTTGGCTGCGGTCTTGGAGTAGTCCGCGTTCTTTAGAGTAGCGCTCACGTCTGGGGTGAAATCCAGATCAGGATGCGTTGCATCCATTGGCTCCGAGTAAACGATGTCTAGGTAGAATCCATCCGGACCGAGGTTCGCGTCTGTGATCGGGCTCACGCTCGGCGTGACCGAGACCACGGTCGGGTTCTCGGTGTCTA
>CAYSRF010000002.1:0-37865 GCA_964433595.1 Hadarchaeota archaeon (SeqCode)
TTCTGAATTGCGGAACGAATTCAAACTCTCAACGGCCGTAGTCGTGGGGCCAGGGCTGGGCACGCTCGCGAAGACGCGTGACGCCGTAATCGAGATCGCACGCACGCTCAAGGAGGCGCACCCGAACCTGCCCGCGCTGTTCGACGCAGATGGGCTGAAAGCGCTGGCGTCAGAGCGGGGTTTACCTCAGGGGATGCATTGGGTCCTGACGCCTCATGCGCGTGAGTTCGAATTACTAACGGGCGTGGATCTTCCAGCTGACATCAACGGGCGGGCCCAGCAGGTCAAGGCCGCCGCAAAGGAGTTCGGCTGCACGGTGCTTTTGAAAGCGTGGGTCGACGTTATCGCCTCACCTGTTGGGGAAGTGAAACTCAATTACACGGGCAACCCAGGGATGACTGTGGGAGGCACAGGTGATGTGCTCGCGGGGATCGTGGGCACCTTCCTTGCGCAAGGGGTAGAGCCTTTCAAGGCTACGGTTGCTGGAGCTTGGGCATGCGGGCGGGCGGGAGACCTCTGCCTCCGGGAAAAGGGTTATGGGTTCGTGGCATCGGACTTGCTTGAGAAGTTGCCTGAGGTTTTCAAGGAGGTCAGGGGAAGGAGATGATGGTGTGGTGAAGTTCGAAGTTGCGGGGAAGCGTCTGTTTAACGTGAAGGTGTGCATGCGTTGCAATGCTCGAAACGCTTGGAAGGCAACCAAGTGCAGAAAATGTGGGTACGGCGGGCTGAGGCCGAAGTCGAGGGAGCCGCGTGGTTGACACTCCCCGTAAATAGATTCGGGGATTTTTGGAGACACGACTGCTTGGAATCTCCGAAAGTCCAGCGCCACGTTTATCAGCGGAGAAAATGATTTTACCCCACATGGCTCGGCGGTCACCATGAAAAAACTGGGGAAGCTGTTCAAGATAAGCCCAAAAGAGGCGGAAGCTCTTCTAAAACATCTTCGCTCTGCCTGGCGCCATGAAGAACTCATCCCGCAGCCAGAGGGTTACATTTTGATCCCGCTTAAGCGTATTCGACCCCCATCTTGGGCGATTCGGGAAGAACTCGGAGATCTCGAAAAGTTAAAAGAGTCCATTCAAAGAACCGAGCTGCTCCAGCCCATCTGCGTCAAGCCTGTAGAC
The DNA here is from genome assembly GCA_964433595.1 of Hadarchaeota archaeon (SeqCode). Lineage (GTDB taxonomy): Archaea > Hadarchaeota > Hadarchaeia > Hadarchaeales > Hadarchaeaceae > DG-33. The sequence continues at coordinate 1,125 of CAYSRF010000002.1, forward strand.
AAGGAGTGGCGGAACTTCGAGCCCGTGATGGGGGTCAGACGATACTTCGCATGCAAAGAGTTGGAGCTGAAGCAAATTCCATGTTTTATCAAGCCTCATGTGGACAAAGAGCAAGTGGCGATCCTTGCCTTGGAGGAGAACCGCTACCGGAAGGATTTGACCGAGGTCGAGCTCCTCCGCTCGGTGCAGGCGCTGAAGGCCAAAGGATACACGCTCGAGCGGATAGGGGAGCATGCTCGCATGAGCGTGGCTGATGTTTCGATATATCTTAGGATTCCAAAGCTCCCGAAGCAGCTCAGGGACGCGTTCTTCAGCAGGGAGATCTCTCTGGCTCACGTTAAGGTACTCGCGAGTTTGAAGCAAGAGGAGATGTTAAAGTTACTCAAGCTGGTGCGGAAGGAGCACTTGAGCTCGAGGGCTTTGGAAGATCTCGTGGCCGCGCAGGAAGGGAGGTTGGAAATTCCCTCTTTTCTGGACTCGAAGGAACTCAGGAAACTCATTGGGTCGAGGCTGATCTTCAGGCGGCGGGGAAAGCGGGTCAGCCTCATGATAAGGGCTTCAAGCGAGGACGAACTTTTAGAAATCCTGGAAAAATTGAGAGAAAAATAGGACATTTTAGTCGTTTTTTGTGAAAAGAAGGCAAAATTTTGGAGTTCCATTTCCGTGCGGAAAACTATCGCCCCGATAAAGCTTACTTTTGGCGAAGGAGGCGAGATTCTGGGAGTTTCTTCGGTTGGTTTGGGCCCGTTTTTGTAGCTTTGGCAGAAAATCATCAAGATGCTCCAGAAAGTTCGTATATGAGGCTAGCGACATATTCTTGGCAAACTACAAAAATTGAATTAAAATGATAGGCGATAGATATGGCAAAGAACTATGTTTATAGAATGGACCACGATAGAGGATTTGCACCCAATACAAAATATGGTATTTGTACATTAAGTGGGTGCAAGAATAAGAAAACAAAAGATGGTAAACGCAATATTGAGGAATTGGCAGAAAAGGGTAGTTGGATAAGTGGAATAGGAGGCAACAAGACAGGCAAACCTGACAAGCTGGTATATGCTATGGAAGTAGAAGAGAATCTTTTATATTCTGAGTTCAAAAAAAGATACCCTGAGAAAAGTAAGTATTTGTCGTCAAAGAAGGCAGGAAGCAATGTATTGATTTCAAGGAAGTTCTATTATTTCGGGGATAACGCAATAGATTTACCACAAAGTTTAGAGCATATAATAATCCAGAGACAAGGATGCAAATGTATTTCCGATGATGATGTAAACAACCTAAAAAAGTATCTCGAGGAAAGATACTGTTATGGAATATGGGGAAAGCCAAACAATATTAAATTTTCTAAAAGGTGTGGTAAATGTTAATAGGAACTCGCCTGCGGCACACGTTGCTTAACAGTGTACCTGGCTTCGGTGTTTTGCACCTCCGCCCAAATCCGGCCTGGCGGCTGGACTCCAGATACGCTCAATCCGTTATCTACCTTAAATGAAAGATGACGACAATGCTGAGAAAGATCGTAATTGATGACAAGTTCATAAAAGAGTGGCACCGCCGATACAACAAACCTGAGATCGGAGGTGGCTACGTAGAATATGAAAACCTTATCGAAAAAGTTTCTAGAGAAGTTTCCCAAGGCGCAATCTCTAAATCCACATTTATTCGTATCTTGGATTGGAAAGCGCCTCGTGTAAAAGGTATTGTAAAGTTGGACAACTTTGATGATTACGCGAAAGGTATCAAACAAGCTTTACAAGCTCCAGAAGATCGCAAGTTGCCAATTTTGGATGACTTATACGGTATTGGTGTTCCAGTTGCATCAACAATTTTACATTTTAGTTATCCATCAATTTTTCCAATTATGGATGTCCGAGTAGCAGAAGTTTTGTATTATTCTGGCTACCTTAACGCAAAATCAAGAACCCAGAATAATTATGTTAATTTTCGCAGAGTTATCTTGAATATCGCTCAACAATCTAAATGTACACTCCGAGAGATAGATAAAGCTCTGTTTGCTTATCATAAGAGTGAACTCGAACCTAAAATTAGAGGTGCTATAGGAAAAGCGAAGAGGTGTTTGTAATTGAAGTATGTGGATGGTGTACTTTGTGTAACACAGAATAAAAGGTTCGTGCCTTTTGGCACCTCCAAATTTTTGCTACCGCAAAAACTTCTTTTATGCTAGGAACGTTATATGAAATGGCACCATCTAAGAAATATATGGAGATAGAAAATGACAAAAAAAAATCTTGAAAAACAAGCCTCTTATAGAGGCAATATTTGAGTTGCGGTGGGAACTGCAAGAACGGGCACCTGGGATGGAAATAGACCCGCACTACAAAATACTAATTGGCAGAATATATGATATGGTTCGTAGTGAATATCCTTTTCATGAGCAATTACCCACTGCCACGATACCAGACGAAATCGCAGGATACGTTGTTCAGCATCGATTCAGAAAAGACAAGGCAAGAGGCGCCCCGAGCAGGTCAAACCAAAGAAGGTGGGAAGGAACGACCCTTGCCCGTGCGGCTCGGGTAAAAAATACAAGAATTGTTGCTGGCTCGAAACCATAGGGGTGAAAACATGAAAAACCGGGACCAGCCCGGAAAAGACACACCCCTCACGGTAATTGCATTTATCATTTTGCGCAAATAAAGTTTTTGAGTACCTAAGATTTTGAGGATTTTTCCTTCTTTGTTAGATAGCGCCTTTTTGTGGTGCAGGTTCAAATCCCGCTGACTGCACTAAGGCTAACTAAAATAGCCCCTCAAGTAAGGACGGAGACAGGGCACGGGCAAGAAACGATGCCTAGTCCCCACCTGCAGGAAACCCTTGCCGGAGGAACCGTTTTTTCACAACATTAGCAAAATTTAAATACTTTTAATAATACTAATGTTATTGATGAAAGAAAAGAAATTATTCCCCAGAGATCTCTTGCCCAAGCTCGAAAAATGGATTGACCGGAGGGAAGCCTTCGCGATCAAGGGACCGAGGCAATCGGGCAAGACCACGCTTTTAAGGATCCTAGAGGAAAAGCTGGCCGACAAGGGAAACGTGGTCTTTCTGAATTTTGAGGACCCTGACGTTCTCGAGGCTTTTGAAGCGAACCCGAAGCGGTACGTCGAGAGCTTCATGCCCAAGCGGGGGAAGCACTATTTCTTGATGGACGAATATCATTACGTCAAGGATCCGGGGAAGAAACTCAAACTGTTGTACGATAGCTTCGAGAACGCGAAGTTCGTGGTCACGGGTAGCTCTTCCTTAGAGCTGAGTGGTGCGATGGCGAAATTCTTGGTCGGAAGGGTGTTCTTCTTCGAGCTACTTCCCCTCAGCTTCCACGAATTTTTGGTTGCAAAGGACAAACGGTTGGGTAAGCTTTACGAGCGAAAGAACAGGGTGATCAAGGAGTTTCTGCTCCAAGGGAGGAGGGCAGGGCTGGAAGAGGATATCTTCATCGGGGAGTTCCAACCCTTCTTCCACGAGTACCTAACATTCGGCGGGTACCCGGCGGTGGTAAAGGCTGGAGACATCGAGACCAAGCGGATGATCCTGAAGGGCATCTACGACACCTACGTATCCAAAGACGTGATCGAATTCCTGAGATTCACGGATGCGTTCAAGTACCGGGATGCCGTCAGGGCCTTGGCGGCGTCGGTCGGGGGTTTGATAAGCTACCAGGGGATTGGCTCGGCCATCCAGAGCTACTTCAAGGAGCTGAAGAGGATCGTATCCATCTTATCTGAAACCTACGTGATAGCGCTGGTTCGGCCGTTCTCAAGGAATCCCAGGACCGAGCTCAGGAAGACCCCAAAGGTTTACTTTTTCGATCTGGGGTTGAGGAACCACGTGATAGACAACTTCAACCCGATCGAGAAGCGAACCGATGCGGGAGCGGTGGTCGAGAACCTAGTTTTGCTGGGCTTGATGCGCACTTTTCCGGGTGAGCCGATAAACTACTGGCGGACGATAGCGAAAGCCGAAGTCGACTTCGTGCTCAGGTTGGGCGGGGAGCTTGTCCCGGTCGAGGTCAAGTATCAAATTTTCAAAAGACCGAAGATATCGAGGAGTTTGCGGAGCTTCATCAACACCTACAAACCCGAACGCGTCTTGGTGGCCACCCGTGACTTTTGGGCGAGGGCCAAGCTAGGGGGGGCTGAAGTGTTGTTTGCGCCCGCTTGCTACCTGTAGGCGGAGCTCGAAGCTATGCGAGCTGGCCGGGCACCACCTGTGTGCGGGCTGCCACGAGCCGCCGAGCGAGGAGGAGATATCGGAGGGGGCGGAGCTGTGCTCGAACTGTGAGCTCGAAGAGACGGGGGCGGCGATGATTTATGATATGGAGGAGTAGTTGCCAATACTTGTCTATCCCCTACCAAGGCCGCGCGCCCGGTCACGAACCTGTGGGAGCCCACGTTTAGGCCCGCAGGGGGGGGGAAGGCAAATTGATTTTTCCTTTTTGAGATATCCTGACCTCGTATCTTTCTTTAAATTCGGTCCCAATGAGGTTCTCGATATTTTTTTCCACTTCGTCATGCCATTCTGCCAAATTCTCACCTCCTTTCTTTTGTTAAGGGTATTCTATATGGGTTTATTTGAATTCTTCAAGCTGGGTTAAGGCTTGGTTGCTATTTCCTCTTGAGTTGGTCTGCTTTTCTCTGGTATCGTCTGGATAATCGCCCCTCGGAATAATTTCATCTGTTTTGCATACTCCAAAATATCGAGCTTCCCTCTTGTTGTTAATTCTAGTCTTGGGAAGATTTCTACATCAAGATCTGTCTCATCTTTCACCTTATTTACAATATCCTTGTATAACCCCAGTCCTATGAAGAAGATTTTATCGTGTCTCCTCAATTTACCTTTCAATTCTTCTACAAACTTTGGGACATCACTTTCCTGCATCTTGTAATCATAAGTTGGTATTCGCTTGCTCCAATCGATAAACCCGAATTTGGCCGAGAGGATCCCTATTTCTACAGGTAAGTCAAAGATATTGTTCCAAAATACCTTGAAGACAGGTGAAGGCAGATACCTTTGATAAGCAGACAATAGTCCCGATGATTCATTTTTCTTCCCCGTGCAGCTCGTGAAGACGAAAATTCGAGGTGAAATTTCTCTGAGTTTTCTATAAAAAATGAATGTATTGTGAAAACCTCTCCGCCTGTTTCTGTTGTTTCCTCTGAAAATGATCACCTCAACTCCCACATTTTTGCAAATGGTACATGAACATTTTTTCCATGGCATATCAGTCAAAGTTTCCCTGTAATATTTTTCCAATTCAGGTCTTTCGCCAATGGTTCTGTCGTATTCTAAAATTGTTTTCATTACTTCGGCAATTGGAATCTTACCTTGGTCGTATAGCCTCATGGACTCCATTGCCTTTCTTTCCAGTTTCGCTAATTCTTCTGGATTTGAAATACTCTTAACACGATGACTTCTTTCTGTTTGCGGTATCCTAATCGCACTGTAACCCCTTCCGTCGACCGCATAATAATTATTTTGAGCACTTAGCCAAGCTCTTCTTAGAAATGATGCCGAATCAAAACTTGTTACTCCATATTTCATGAAATCTGGGATTATTTGAGGTCTAGCGGCCCCAAAGACATGGATATCTATTTTACGTTTAGTTTCATCCATCTGTTTCTTAACTTCTAACCAAACCCCTTTAATTACATTAATAAGAGTTTTGGTCTCCTCTTTCTTACCTTCCAATCCAGTGGGGGCCCGAGCTAAACCCCCCAGGCCGATATAATCATAACCCACTTTCAACAATTCTCTAACAGCTCTCCTGTAGGAGTCTACATCCCAACCTTGAGCAACGCCAATTATTCTTATTGATTGCAAATACTCGTCTTTTGAATGCCATAATTCAAACATTTCTTGTGCATTTTCAAGAGTTATTTTCCATCGTTTTTCATATTGGTCTTTATGCATAGGAACTATTAAATGATCAATTGAAACTCCGTAATTAAAACCGCATTTGAGGTAATAATCCAGAGTTTCAGAGGGTTTGAAGGGAGGTTCATCTTTATCTATGTACCCCCAGGCTCCACAGTCCCCCATAATCTCGAATGTTTTTGGTAAACGTAAGAATTGATGAATGCCTTCTCTTAGAATTTGTTGGTATTTTGCTTTATTTTCCACGATCTTCATTCTTGAAACTAGGACACCATCGATTGGAACATTTTCCAGTCCAAAAATATTCCATACATAAACATCATTTTGTAAAGGATTTTCGTAATGAGTTTCTGAATGGTTGTCGGTGATGAAATCATATTCGGGGTCTACACGATCGTCCCATTCTGGAATGAAGTACTTCATTGAACTACCCCGCTAGATCTTGTTTACAAATAGATTTTCGTTGTTTATATTGTTGCATTCCTCTTTTCTCTGAAGTATTCGGCTAAAATCGATCTGATGGTTTCTTGAAGCGTATCTAGTCTTCTTCTTTTCTGCTCCAACTCTAAAGCTCGGTGCATAGATCCCGGGATAGACATAGTAAATTTCCTTGCCATACATCATTCTCCTTCTTTGGAATTCTTTGGAAACCAAAAGATATATAAATATACCATTCTATAGACTTCTTTAGACTTCTAAAGAAGCAAAAGTGAGTAAATATGATAATGGAAGGTTCCTTTCCGGTGGTTTACCCTAGCACGAAGGACATCATACTCTCACAGTTAAACCTACAAAAGATAATGACAAGTGTAGCTTTTATAAACTCTGAGCAGAAAAAGCAGAACGTTCATGAAATCATAAATTTCAACAAATTAATCTTTTTAGATTGCGGAATTTTTCAAAGAGGTTCTTATAAAAAATACGACACATGGGGCAAGATATGCAAATACCGTGAAAAGCTTATTGATTGGTACGCCCATCTCAAACCAGACCTTGCAAGTTCTCTAGATTTGCCTAGTCTACACATTTTCAAAGATAAAATTAGAAAGGAGAGATTAACTTGGTCGATTGAGAATTACAAACTAATGAAAACTCAACTTGATGTTCCTTTAGTTCTCGGGATCAGCGTTTTTTCTATAGAGGATATTTATCTAACTAAAAACTATATTCAAAAGATTCTTGGGGAAGAACCTGTTCTCATAGGACTAGGTGGACTGGTTCCTCTAATGAGATCCTGTAAAACTCATCCCGCGCTTGGGAAATTGATCCTGAAAATAGTATACCAAACGCGAAAGAATTTTCCTCACTCTTTCATTCATGTTTATGGTCTGGGAGACCATCAATGGTACCCACTCACTCGGTTAGTTGGGGCATCAAGCAGTGATTACGCAGGATATTACTACATTACTGGTAGGGGGGGAATACTCCTACCGAATTCCTCGGAAAAGTATGTTCTTAGAATGATTAAGCAAAAAACTAAAAAAGGTTTTGTTTACTATACTCGTTCTAATAACAAAATATTTTCAATAAAGGAACTAAGGCAACTCTATGGATGTCGATGCCCTTCGTGTAAAGATTCGGATCCTACTTTACTAGAATTCGATCGCAAGAAACGTCTAGTCCATAACTTGTATACGATATTGTCCGAAACTAGGATTGTTGATGAGTATTGTAACCAAAATGATATTGAAAGATTAAAAAAATATGTGAAAGATCGATTCACTCATGGAAAGAATGAGATGAAAGCTTACGTGAAATACGCTCTAGAACTTGTGGAAAAGTGAAAAAATATAATGTCATTGGATTTACTAAGAAAAATTTTAGAAAATTTGTACGTGACTAAATCATGTCGTCGAAAACCAGACTAACCCGGCGCACCCGTTGATTCGATCTTCCTAATGAAATCGTCTAAATCGCTTAGATTCAGAAAAACGTATATTCCAGTTTTAGCAAGGTGGAAAAGGTCTTCCTCGCGCCAATGTCCATCTGGCACGAAAAGAATCATGTAATCATCTTTATATTTGGTTTGGATACGTCCATTACTAGAATACACATCAAAAAGGGTTCCAAACGCCCTTCCAGACTCCTCAGGGCTTCGATGTTGGACTGTGCTACCCAGTGCGAATCTGGACTTTAGTAAGATCGTCATTTGATTACCCTTGATGCACCAGGGGTAGTTAACAGTACCTTGGTTATGGAGCAGACGTTCACCATGGTTAGGGTAAGTTTGTAGTTGATCTCTCCGAAGTTTAATCAATTGCTCGAATAGTGTCTTAATCACATAATTCCTTTCATGTCTATATCTAGATACTATAGAGTTAATAACGTAGTCAATTGGGCTAACTTTTGGATTATTCAACTCTTGCCAAACTCGTTCCCCAACACTTCTTTTTGACGTAACCAAGCGGGAGTAGATTGTACCGTTACGAACCAACCGATCCCTCTCTTTCAACAATAAATTAGTCAATCTTGTCATTTCTTGTCTCGAGAAATCTCGAACATAGAAGTTGACTTCCATCCGGTTGGTTCGGATCACGGAACGGATACTGCTTTCCTTCAACCCGAAAACGTCAAGAACGATTTTCCGCCAAATTCGCCTCTTCTCGATATCGGGAGTATTCCAAAATCGTTGAAGAGTATCGTTAAAATTTTTTGAAAATAAATCTTTGAGGTGGGCACTATACTTCTCCCATTGCCGGAGGACATTGAAGTTATCCAGCAATTCTCCTCTCCTTTCACTTAATATTGTCGCTGCTGAAGTCTCTATCTGCTCTTCCGAAACCCCTAATTTGGAGAAATCGATAAACAAAGAAGAAACAATCATTTTTCTCCCTATCCGAAATTTCGCGTCACGGCTTCTCTTGATGAGATTCAAAGAGGTGATAAAATCAACTGCGTTCTTCACTTCCTCAACAGGTAAAGAAAGCGCATTCACGATCTCATCTAATTTACGGGTTCCATGAGAAATTAGGTACTTCAAAACCTTCTTTTCAGTATTTTCCAGTATAGCATTAAGGATAATGGCATATCTGAGTGAGGGTCGCGAACTTGGAACACCATATGTTTTGATCTGTTTTTCTAACAACTTCTGAGGAGAGATCCATCTAGGTCGTCTCGTTTTGAGATAGGAGTCTCGGCAAGAAGACCAAAAATACTCCAGCTCTGATCTTTTGAGTCTTGTGAGATTTTTGAAGTACACAATCAAATTGTTATAAGCCCACCTAACATTCTTCAAATCAGGCCCTGGTCTTTCGAACCTGCTCTGAATATACTTGTAAAATGGCCCCTCAGGTCTTTCCTCTTTCCATTTATTATGAAGATATTTCAAATCTTCCTCTAAAATGAAAAAGTCATCTTTTTTTTGGTATTGTGGGTAAAAAACTGAATCAAAAAGAACCTCCTTTCCGGAAAGTAACCATTTTGCCCAGTATTTCTTATTCCCGAAAACAATGTTCACTGCGATGCATTTTGGTCCCAAGATGCGGGAGAGTTTGATTTCTTTAAGTTCATCAAAAGTCTCCCATGCGGGATACTGTGAATTACGAGTTGGCGAATCTATCTCCTCCCCTGTTGTGCAGAAAATCGCATAACGTACATTTTTGTGTGAAAGTAAGATATCAACATGACATCTCAGAGAGGAGGAACTGAACTGGCGAGCGATGAACTTCGGATCATAGATACTACTCAAAGCAGCATAGGTTAGTTGCTCTAATCGCCAACCATGATCGGCTGCAAGACCACGTCCTGGATGCCAAGTTTCTGCCGACATTTTTCTCCCTATTGAATTTGTTTACATTTTTGGATTAAAAACTATTTAAATCATTTTACGTTAATTTTGCCGCGAAAATAAGCTGACCCATGGAGAATGGTGCTATAGGTCCCCGAAGGGCCTAAGAAAGCTGTTAGAGAAACACCCAAAGTTACTAACACGAAAAATTTAGGGGACATGACTTTAGATTTAGAATTTAAGATTCCGTTGAATAAACGACTCAACTTGACGGTTCTTGGTTTGAAAATTTTTCTTTTCTGTATCAAAATCATCTATTATGCACACCTTTTCCCTCGCAAACTCCGATTCTATTACATGGGCAAAAGGCAAATTCAAATTAGATAGAATTAATATCGCGGTTGGTCTAAAAATTTTGAGATAATTTTTTATTTGCTCTTTTAACCTCCTTTCAGGCTTCCCAAGTGTTGGGTCAACGATCATTCTTGGGTTGATCACCTTTCCCTTGCCTAGCGGTTCTGGGCCGAAATCATTCACTATTGGGATATATGCTTGGATTTTTTCGAAGTCATCTACAAGTTCAAGTCTCCAATACATATTCACTGTTTCTCTAAAGGGCGAAAGACGTTTAATCTTCACATAGATTTGTCCTAAAACAATAGAGATGTCTGGCCTAAGACGGCTTCGCAGAGGTGGATAACCATCGTAGTAAATAGATAAGGTCAGATCTGTTCTATGTCTTAGAACTATTGATGGGGACAACCAATTTGCTAACTGAAGGATCGGGATTCTCGATATGCGGATGCCACGCGTCATTGAGAATTTTGGGGCGATGACGTGATTTGAGTCAATGTATTTTGGTAGTGGTTTGAAATCAAGTTTTGTTAGATCTTGGAAGATACAATTAAAGACAAACTCTTCATATTTTCTAAACTTAGATCTTCTTTCTCTTGAGCTAAATGAAATCCCATAACTCGACAGAGGATAACCGTTCGAAGAACCACCATCTTTCATTGATTGATACATTCTACCCCATTTTTTCTCTGAAATATTCAGCAAGAAGTGATCGAATGGTCTGTTGGACACTATCGAGTCGTCTTCTCTTTTTTTCTTCTTCTAAAGCCCTAAGCATAGATTCTGGAAGGGACATAGTGAATTTTCTTGCCATAGCTATCTAAAGAAATCTAAAGAGGGGAGAACTTAAAGAAGGGTTGTTCTTTAGAATGCTAAAGACTTAATTTGACGTCCAAAAAAAAAAACGTCTTTAAGGATAAAAAATAATAACTAGCTTACTATTTTTTTGATTACCTTATCTTTTTCTCAAAACATGCAAACTGACCGGGAGACTCTTCAACCTTGACAATTATCTTTTTAATATTTTTATGTTCACTCAAACTTTCGGCGAGTTCGTTCGCGATTAGCCTAGCAATCTCCTCAACTGTAGTGTTAACGATAGGCAACCAAACAACATCTTCGGACGGAAATCCAAACTCCTTACCATGAAAATTTATGAGAGTTTTGCCCTCGATAGATCCCTCTCTTCTTAACTCGTTTTTCTCTGGCAACAATAGCCTGTGATCATATCGATCGCAGATCTCATCAACTTTTTTCTTCAACTTGATGAAATCAACAACAAGTCCTCTTTCATCAGGCTCACCCTCAATGCTGACCCCAACTTTCCAGTTATGGCCATGCAAATGCTCACATTTCTCATGCCCGATAATTAAATGTGTGGCCGAAAAACCGATGTTTTCCTTTTCTAGCCCGATCCTCAACTGTTCACCTCCAGTTCCACCTTTAAATCAGAGACAAACCCTTCCCTTTCCGCAAAAGCATCATGTTGATGTATGCTTTCAAGGTTGAGCTGTTTTGCGGTCACATAGGCATCGCCAGGGAGATCCGGATACCTGTTCAGTAACCCTCTGATCATCTCCCTCACGGTTTCCTCAACGAATTTTGGCTTAAGATAAGCCCTAGTTATGACCTCAACTTCATCCTCACGTTTCAGGATCTCGTAAAGTTGTTCGCTCATGGAACCCTCAACAATTTTGATCAAGTCTTCGGCCTCAACTCGATAACCAAGCGAGAGTTCGACCATTAAAGTGCCCGTACCTCGCTGACTATGTGAAGCAATCGGTATTCTTTGTAGGATTTCGTCGATTTTCGCCTTATCTATCCCAGATTTCTCTAATTCCTCCCTAACCCTTGATTCCATAACTTCTTGAGCACAAGGGCAGGTTGTCATCCCCTGTACTTCGACCCCGATCGTCCTCTTCATTTTCGTTTTTCCATCAATTTTCTCAGCTTTTGCCCCGGCCAAAAGTTTGTATAAAGTCTGGGTTTTTGTCTTGAGTTTCGGGGTTTCCCTAATTACCGGATAGTCAGCCCTAACCCTGACCTCGGCTTTTTTTGCATTTGGATGAACTCTAAGTAATTTTAATGCAATCTCCGAGCACATGTCTTCAGTATCCGAAATCTGACCTGTTGCGACTTCTTCGATTGCCTCGTTTATTACTTGAGTGCTTCTCGACATGTGAATTCCAGTCTGTCTAGGGTCAAGATCAACATAGGCCTCGATTTCGGTATTAAGGAAGTTCTCTTGTTCGCCCCTCTTTCTATAAATCTGCTTTCTGACGTTTGTAACTCCCACCCTGCTAAGCCTTATTGGAAATGTTGATTTTTTGTCCTGAAACTCCATCATAACACATCCATCAACTTATGAACTTGGGGAATCACCATGACGTTTTCAGGTTCGAAGACCTTTCCAGCTATTTCGGCAAGTCTGAAAAGCTCCTCTGTTGATGGCCGTTCCTTCACGGTTCCTGTGGGGGTAACGGGTTGGATCACGAATCTGATTTTCAGGTCCGACAAGTCATTACATACTTTTCTGAACTCGTCGGGGTTGGTATTGGGGAGGATTATCGTCTTTACTATTGTATCAAGTCCGTGTTTAACTGAAGTTTTGATGCATCCTATCTCATTCTCATAGAGTTTTTCCCAACCGTTTTCTGAGGTGGCGTTATGATTTTTTGGAAGCTTCACATCGATTGCAGCGTAATCAAAATGATCGACGACTTTTTCAAATGTGGATTTTAATGCCCCATTTGTCTCAAGGTAATTTCTCCAACCTTGCACGCGACACCCTTTGGCAAGCGATCCAAGGAAATCCCCCGAAAGAAGAGGTTCGCCACCTGTGAATGATATGCTATGAAGATCAGGAGTAAAAAGCAATTTAACTGATTTTATAATGTCATTTACATCTATCGGATTTTTCACTGTCTTGAAGTTTTTTGATCCAGCTTTGGTTTCTATCCTACAAACATCGGGCCTCATTTCCTTAAACTGGAGAGTGTCACAATAATTGCAATTTAAGTTGCAACCAGCGATCCTCACAAATATCTGCCTTCGGCCGACATAGGGTCCTTCGCCTTGAAACGAACTGAAGATCTCGCCTACATAACCTTTCATGGTTAGACCTCGTACTTGATTGGATCCTTAACCCCAACTTCCCTGAATCCCCTTTTCCTATGCTGACAACTTTCACAGACTCCGCAATGTTTTTCTTTACCAAAATAGCAACTCCAGGTCAATTCAAATGGAGCATTGACTTCTATTCCCTTCTTAATGATGCCCACTTTGTTCAAGTTAATTAAAGGGGCCTCGATCTTTGGTTTAGGTTCTGTGAAGGAAGCTGTTCCCCGCTCTAAAATAAGGTTAAATGCTTCCACGAAGGGAGGTCTATTATCCGGATACCCCAATCCCTCCTCTGCGTTAAATCCAACGAATATTTTTTCAGCTCTCAGACTTTCAGCATAAGCTCCCGCTAAAGACAACAAGACGGTGTTTCTCATAGGAACCCATGTTGGAGGGGTTTCCTTTGCCCTTAACGAAACTTCTTTTTTAACCGGAATCTCTAAGCTTTCATCGGTCAAACTTGAATGCCCCAATTCTTTCAAAAATGTTAAATCGACGAACTTCCTTTCTTTGGCCCCTAATCTCTCGGCTATTTTCTTAACAGCTTCTATTTCCCTTTTCTCAGCTTTATGTCCATAATTAGCGTGAAGAATGTAGATTTCGTATCCCTGCTTTTTCGCGATCGTTGTTGCGACGGTTGAATCAAGTCCTCCTGAAAGAACGCAAACAATTTTCATTTCAACCTTCCCCCTAGAAGATCTTCGTATACTTCCCTCATGTAGAAGACGCTGGCCGCAGTTTCCTCATCTAATCCACATCTACAGGCCCTGCACTTCGGGCAGATCAACCATCCACATTTTGGACAGACATCAGTTTTGGTGACATCGAATTTCTCCCCACATTTGAAACAATAGACCTCGGGTTTTGTGAAAAATTTCAAAAAGTTCTCAATTGCTCTTGAGAGAGGTATGCGCCTTTCATCTGATGTTTTCTTTGCTTCTTCAACCACATCCTCGTCTACTGTAATAGTCAACTTCGTTTTCTTATTCGACGTAGTCATATGTGTTAATACGTATTAATTCGTATTTAAGCTTTTCGGCGTTTGGAAAGAGAAAAAATTCCTACTTAGCTTATCCACGAGCCGCCTCCACTCCTCGCCCCTCGCACGGTCGGTATATTTGGTGAGTGCTTTGAGTTCGCGGTAGTTCGCGCGCGATTACCTTACACGCGGATACTTCTCCACTCGCCATCTTCATATTTATAACATTTGCGTTCAGTGAGGCTTTGCACAAAAATTACCAAAACTCGATTTTTGCACAAAAATTACCCCGTCTGCACAAAAATTGATTTTGGACACCATTCTAAGACTCTTGTTAACTTTTATTGCCATCTCACCTAAGATCTAAATAAAGATAAAAGAGATTCTCTTGCAAGAGTTTGGTAATATGGGATCCGAGGAAGAAGTTCAAACTCGAAAAACGCAAATTGAAACACACAAAGAGAATCTTCGTAGAGCGATCGAAAAAGCAGAGGCAGCTAAAGAAGCTCTAAGAGAGGGGATAGCTAACAGGAAAAGGGTATGTGGGGATTTAGATGGGATAAAAGAATTGTCCTCTCAAGAACTTTCTGCGTTAGAAATCATCGAACCTTTGGTTGCAAAAATTGATGACGATACCTGGCAAAGTTACGAAGGAATAGCATGTAGTGGTGCAGATTTATCTGGAACATTAAGTGCTTTCCATCGAGATATTCAAACTGAAGAAGCTGAATTCAGTGAAATTGCTACCGTATCTGGAGCTTCCATTACAACCGCTACTACTAGTGCAGTAAGTGTGGTCGATCTTTTTTCAGATTTCGATCTCCGTGTTAAAGAAATAAAGATACAAGATACTATCGTGAAGAATATAGAATTTATCCAGAACCGATTAAGCGAAATAGATCCGTCAATTGCTCAAGGAATCAGAATTCTTTTCCAAGATTGGAGTAGTTTGCCAAATTTTGAGAAATCAAAAAGGTTACTTGATTTAAGATCGTTGTTATTCTATCAATTTTTTGATCGATTTGCTCCAGAACACAGTTATTCAAAATGTCAATGGTACCGAGATGCAAAAGAAGGAACAATCTGTAGAAAAATGCGTTTTGCCCAGGTTAAGTTCTTTATTCAGGATTGCAGGGACGATTCAGAAATTAAGGAGTCGGTTCTCAAATCAATTGATTCTACGGCTAAGGATATGTCCCGCAATTTTGATGATATGTCGAATTATGGCAAACATGGAACATCAGGATCTGTGGCGGAGAGCGTATTTAGAGGCACAATCTCTTCTTTTGCAAACGTTCTGAGATTAAGAGACCAACTACGGGAGGTTTCCTAACTGCGGAAGAATAACAGGATACCAGGTTCAAATCTCGCTTCCGAATATGCGCACTTAAGAGAGTTCATCGTAGTCAACTCCAAATGCATTACATAAGTTCTTAAATTTCACAAGATTTCCCTCATCTTTTAAAACGTTTTGATACATATGCTTCATGGTCTCTAAATATGTGATAATCTCATCCCTATTAGTTGTTGAAAAAACTCTATTGATTATCTCATCAACTGTTAAATCCTTATAGATTGGATCTAAAGCAGAAAATGTTTTACGCCAGTGTTATAGATGGACTAAATGAATTCTTTTAAAGATAAGCTGGCTTGGCTGAAAACTCGAACCGAAGTATTCTATTAGCTTCTATTTCATCGAGTTCTAACTCCACGTATTGCCTGTTCTTTTTCTTCCTATCTCTTTTTACCTCCAACTGTTTTAAAGGAATTTTATCTCCATTTTCAAAGGTGTAACAGTACACTGATTTACTGGTTGCAATAGCGTTGGGGGGATAGAGTATTTTAATCTTTAAATCCTTAATTAGGGACTCCTGTTGAAACTCAAACCATTCGCCATGCTCAAGATCCTTAAACTGTTTATATTCCTGTATCCAAGTATACCCATAAGGTTTCAGTGGCTGGGCAGGTTCTTTAAATTTTACACTGATTCTCATATGTGTTGGTTCCTTGGTCAAAGGGGTTATCTTCAGCTCGTTATTTTTTTCGTCGTGTGCGTATTGTTTAAGGCTTTTGAAGAAACGTTCATCCCCCCAAATATGGTGCCAAGTTTTCTTTACCTCCCTACTTGCGAGGTTAACAAAGGCAACCTCGTTAGTTTCTAGCGTATGTCCTTCAAAATTCTTTATATCCACTTCACAATTCCAGTGAAGGTAAAATCTCCCCCTTTCTACGGCCTCTCTTATAGTTTTTATTAGTTCTTCCTTTCTTTTTCTGCTAGTTGCCCACTCATAAATCTTTATTGCGGTAAGGCTAATGCCGAGGAGAGAGCCAATAACCCAAATGACGTCTGGCAATAAACCTGCTAGCATCAACCTACCTTCTTTTGTAAGTAATAAATCAATATCCGTTTCTCAGGCTCTCGAGACCATGTCTTTCCCGCACATTCTTTTATCAAAGTCCACTGGTATTTGCCATCTTTAGAATATCCACCCGACCACCCACCCGATCGCGAACCAGTAGAGCATATCGAGGTTGAGCAGTAAGGACGCTTTATAACCGACGCCCCGCGCCAGCCGCCCGTAAACTTTCCTCCAAACATGCGGATCTCCAAAAGCAATCAGCGGGTAGATGCAGAGCACCAGCGGGATGACGATGACGAAGCCGAAATAACTAGCCGAAGTCCCGACTATGAAAGCAAGCCCGCACTCGGCACTGGCTAGGAGCGAGTAAAGCGCGAGCCTCCGGTTGCCCTTCCTCATTTCGTGCTTCATTCGGGCCATGAACCTGGCATAGCCCTCGTCGAACCTTCGGGCCAAGAAGTCGCCGGGGGTGAGGATTAGGCGCTTGACGTTCATCCGATCGTAACAGATTTTATCCCTACGCCCAAAATCACTTTCGGCGTTCGGCGGGGCGTGAGTCATCGGTTTGACCTCAATCTTTCCGGTGGGATCACTTCTCCAACCCCCCGAGCGCCCCGAGCCGAAGCCCTTTTTTACCCGCTCTCAAACCGTTTATTGGCAATCCGCGGCCTCAAGCTTTCAGCCTCCACAAAACTGGAAGTTAGCGGTTGCGGGCCGCGCGTGGCCGGGCCTAAGTGAAATCCCTTCACTTAATCGACCTCCCGACCACGCGCAGAGGTTTCAAAACCCGAGTTCTGAAACGGGGTTAGACACCCGCCCGCAGACGGAGCACCTAGGCATATGTTCCTCACCCTTGTCTTTTCCACCCCCAAATCCGATTACTGCAATTTTTATCTTTGGATAATTCTCTAGGAGAGGTTTTTCCTTAGGTCTCAAGTTCCTATTCGTTATATATCCCATTCTGGAAGTTGATCACATATCTTGCATCTTCTAAAATTGGAAATCTCTCGGTTGTGCCATTTTAAAGTCTTTTTTTGATTTATGCAATCTTCAGCTTCCTCTCTACTCAAATATATAGGCCCCCCATCCATTGAAATTTTATAGCTTTTTGGGTCATAGTGTTTCAAAATTTGATCTCGAGAAGAGAAATCCAACCCTTTAAAATAGGGATTTAAATGAACTTTATGACCACCTTCTTCTTTCGCTGTAGGAAAATCTACGTTAACAACATACTCTTTAGAGGCATCTATCAATTTAGCCCCATTTGACCATGAACCTTTCAGGGCTATAAACGTAATTTATCAAAATGTCGTTTTGCCTCTTTTCCTGATTCTCCACCAAGTACGCCTGATCTCAACTCCATAATCTCTCGCGAATTCTTTAATTGCTGATGGGACTTCGGTATTGCTAGCAATGTAGATTATAGTTCGTTGCGCTTTGTATTGCCCTTTGTCCTGCAAGATTTTTTCAATGTCATAACGCGTCAATAGGCGTCTACACTTTGCATCGATGACTGCCCTCTCGTGTCCACGATAAGCTACGTAATCTGGATACCATGTTTCTTTTCTTCTGAAACCTCGAATCGGT
This sequence comes from Hadarchaeota archaeon (SeqCode), assembly GCA_964433595.1. Classification (GTDB taxonomy): domain Archaea; phylum Hadarchaeota; class Hadarchaeia; order Hadarchaeales; family Hadarchaeaceae; genus DG-33. The sequence continues at coordinate 19,150 of CAYSRF010000002.1, forward strand.
TTTGTTTCTATTTTCCACCCGTCCTTTTTTGGGAAATTTTTCCTTACGGTTTGATAGATATATCTCTCAAAGACCGCAAACTCGGCGGGGCGCCACATTTTTAGCCTCTCTATGATTTAGCTTAGAACTTCGCAATGACCTGATTGATCCAAAATATAACCGTGCCAATAAGTATCCCAATCTATGTCTCCCTCATCGGGCCGTGCATCTCCGATTATCAAAAGAAACTCTCCACTCCACGTCTTCCTTAGTTCCCTGATCTTGGTAGAGATATTTTCTAGTATCTTGTTTCTAATTTGTTTAATTTCATCAGCGGTAATTTCTTCAACGGATGTCCGTTTCTTGGCCCGTTTCTTAGGCCAAGTATATGTAATTAAAATTCTGAGTTCACATTTCTTGTGCTTATAAAGATGTAACAATCTCAGGAGCTCACTTTCATTTACTCCTTCATAATCGTTTTCATGCTCTATTAGTATGGATGGATTTTTCGAGTCGCCCCTATACCAAACAAAGTCGATTTTCACTTCACTATCTTGGAGATAGCCCATTTTCTTTGCGAGTTTCGTCAGGAAAACGGCCATGACATGAGTCCACTGAGTATCAGTCCCCCAATTACCTTGTTCATTAAAGAATTCTCTCTGTATTCTAACCCCGTCATCGTTTGGGAGTTCTTCAACAAATTTTTTGAACCATTCCGCAGCAGAGACCATACAAAGTATATTTTTGAGAAATGACAACTTAAATCTTTATTTCTTAACCTTCCTCGGAGCGCGGCGGTTGCCCCTTTTTACTGATTTAAAGGACAAGGTTGTAAATTACTTTTTCTCTTAGCCTTTCTCTAAACAAGTTGACAAATTGGCACTCTCTCGAGGAAGAGGTGTCAAAACAGGAGGGTAACACCTCCTATTTCGCAAGTTACTGATTTGCAACTCATGAAAGCTCGAGAAATACTGAAGCAGTCGGGGCGAACCCCGATAAGTTTGATTTAAAAGCAGCTGGTCAAGTTAAATACGATTATATGGAACAATCAGAACCCGAGGGAATAAACAAAGAGATCCTAAAGACCCTCAGAAAAAATAGAAGAGTTCGGCGAAGGTTTGACCTAAGGTCAATTGACCAGCAACTAATAGAGTTCCTTAGTGAGTCAGGTTTTGACAAGCGAAAAGAACTAGCTATTTCAATGGTAAGGGCTGTGTTGAAGAAACATGGAAAAGAAAATCCCTTAGCTGCCTTTTCGTCGCGTCTATCTCAGATTGAAATTGGTATTCAACAGTTTAGTCCTTATTTACGAGATCATGTGACTCATTCTACCTACGTATTTCTTCTCGGATTATTTTTTATGAACAAAGTCAATAAAATTGAAAAGAAAGTTCAAAAACCTCTGAGTTGGAAATTGGCAGCACTCCTTCACGATATTGGTTACCCCGTCGAACTCTTCGCTCGCTCAACTGACGATTATCTAAAACGCATTAACGCTTTGAAGACAGAGATCCCACAGAGGAGTGGCTCAAAGCGGTCTCGACTTCATTATGCAGTAAATATTCTGGGTCTTGAGGAACTAAGTTCAGGACAAAATGCTTTCAAACTAATCGAAAATCGGTTGGGAGAGTGGGGTATTGAGCTTAAACTTAAAAAAATCTTCAATCAAAAATTGAAAAGAGGAATTATAGATCATGGGATTTTAAGTGCTCTGGTAGTTTTGAACATCATTGACGCGTTATATACGAGATATAATCCGGAACATCTTGAAGAATCGGTTGTTGTTGAAGGTATAGACTGGAACATAAAATTTTTCAGAGGTGAAGTGTTGGATGCGGTTACGGCTATCGCGATTCATAATTTGTTGGAAAAGATAGTTTTTGAAGAGGCCCCTTTGGCTTACCTCCTTGTACTCAGCGATATCCTCCAAGAGTGGGATAGATACTCTGCTGGTCAAAGGGTATATGACCCATATTCAGTCAAAATAGAATTTTCGAAAGATAACATCATTTTGTGTAAACTGAACTTGCCAGAGATGAAATATCGAGAAATCAAGAACGTAATTGAGGAAAAACTTAAAGCGAAGGCGTTTCAAATTAAATGTGAGACGAAGTATTAATCCCTCTTCAAGAGAAACCATAAAGATGAGAACCGATGCACGCAATTCGTCGTTTTGGTCTCTGGGAAACCAGTGAGAAGACCGTGGAGGTCAACGTGCTCAGTGATATGGCGTGCCTGCTAGAGAGTAGTACGGGGAGAAAGGTCACAATAGTATCGCCTACACAATCACAAGAGAACACGTTGGGTTTTGATGATATTATTGAGGGTCTTCCCTCTGGACGTGCCGTAGCGCTCCAATTCAAACGTCCATTTCAGCTAAGACGACCTTCCAACGCCGTTAGATTCATTATAGATACCCAGCAGCTCCAGCGTCTTCTGAATAACTTCATGGCCGGAGAGGCCTTCTATGCGCTAGTACCATTTCCTTTGACTACAGATCTTCTTAGAAATAGGGCACAACTACTCGAACTTTCATGTGCGTTAGACGTTTTTGATATTCCCAATCCTAGAAAAATTTCGCAGAATACTAGGACAATCAGGCACTACACCGGAACCACCCTCTCCGGACTCTCCATTATAGGGGTAGAGGTCTCCGATCCTTGGACCTTTGAGGGGCTAGAACGAATTAGCACTCTTAAATCTTTATGTCACCAGCTAATTGAGAACAGGATTGGTCGCTCAACGAGGGAGCAAAGAGAACGCCCGAGGGAAAGAAAGAAGTTAGGAGTTAGACGTCTGTATTACTTACATCTAAGCTCGGACCTAATACCGCACCAAAGTGGAACCAATAAAAGAAGCGGGAGTATTGTTAAGGTTCGCACCCTCTCACGGAGGAAGGTGACAAAATAGGAGATTAACATCTCCCATTTCGCAGATTACCCGTTTGCAACCTACGAATCAGGAGATGTTACCCCCGCCCTCCGAGTTCAGCTCCGCCAGGTTGTTCGTAGCGTAATTAATGTCAAATCAACGCCAAAGACTTGAGACAACTTATCGTGTACTTTGGTATGGGCCGCGTACCAATTTAAATTAAGTTTAGTGTGATTTGTAACATAGAAGGTGTAAGAATGAATCTTCTACAGCGGCAGCAAAGAAAAGAGAGCCAGGAACATATCCGTAGAACCTTAGTCGAACTCGGATCGGCCACTTTCACAGAACTATGGAAAAAAACTAAAATTGGATCAAAAACTACCTTCAGTAAAAGGTTACAGGAACTTGAAGAAAGAGGCGAAGTTGTAAGAAAACACGTACAGCAAAAAGGTAAACGACCTAAATATATAATAAAGCCGTCTTGGAAAGCTCTAGACCCAATTAACGGGACACTTACAGAGCTAGAACGTGTGGTGGGCCCTTATGCTAGGCTTGACATAGGATTAGGAAAGAAATTTCTAACAAGAAAAGTGGCACAAACTTGTATAGGTATCCTGGAATCACAATACGCTCCACTTGGCATTATTCCAGGCGAAAGTTGGTTCGAGAAACCAGGAGAAGAGCCTAAAGAAGATGGGTCATTGTTCAATGAAATCAAGTTCCTTCAAGCGTTGGCTTGTTACGATGCGGAAGAATATGGGATACTGCTAACCGCAAAAGAATATGGAATAAGTCAGGCAGCTGAAAAGGAGAAAAGGCATTTGAAAGGTGAAAGAGAACACGTTACTCCGGAGCATGGGATATATTGGATCACGAAATTGGACTACGAAAAACCCGTTCTTGAATTTCTGATAAATAATGTAAAAGATGCAAAACTTTTCCCAGCAAGAGCAATAGTTCGAAAGAGAGGGCTTCAGGCACATTTCGAAGCACTTCTAAAATGGGCAGAAGCCATCAGAAAAGGATCAAAGATTTGTGGCGACCTTTATGGACAAGAATATTTTAGCCACAAGCATCGCGTCGTAGAAGGAGCAAAAATAAAGATGGGAGGCAACAAAAATGAAAATGCAAATTCAGATTAAAATCTCTCCAAATTTTTTACATATTTTGCACATTAAAGAAGGAAAACAACTGCTACACGAGTTAAAAACAATCCAGCTTTGGAAAGGTTATCGATGGTATCCCAAGCTCGAGGAACTTGAAGTTCTTTCACTCTATTCCGAATTTGTGCGTATACTCTGTAAAACGAAAATATACCCTACAAAAGAACAAATAGACGCAATATTTCGCGAGCAAGCTGAGGGCAGACTTCGTGTACTTGATATATTTTTTAGGCGCGATTTATTGTGCGGGAGCCGCTTAAGACTCAATGAAGAAGAAAAAGATTTCTTAGCCCGTGTAGTTGAAAATTTGCTTTCAATCTTCCTAATGAATTTGAGAGGATATTGCGTTAATGAGGTTTTTGATTTGGTCTCTATTCCCCTTTCTTAATTTGCAAGAAAAATTTTGGGGGAGTACCGGAACCTCTTTGAACGGTTCAACAAAGACTTTGCTATTTTGAGTCTACACATAAGTTAGACTTGTCTAGAGTTATTGTATTTTTCTAGAAACGAATTTGCAACTTCTTTCGGGGAAGTTTTCCTTGCGTCGAGGTAACCAATTGATGACTGCAACCCCGGCACCTCTGAATCATCGAATATGACTGGCAAAATATAGTCGCCAAATTGTTTTATTTGTCTGGCTATAGCACTTTTCCTCTCATGCGAGGGCCAAGCTTTAGAAACATAATCTTTAGAAATAAACATGATACAGTAATCGGAGTGATCGTAGTAAACTTTTTGGAGATATTCTGCGAGGTCAGTACCCCATAACTGCGATTGGTAAAATTGATCATACCAGCACTTTATGCCCTTAGTTTGGAGAATATGGGCAACTTCATCAACATATTCTCTTTGCTCACTGGCATAAGACAAAGCCACATCGTATTTATTATCTTTCGTCACTTTTTTTTTATTTTGATTTATCGGGATTGCGACGAAGGGTCCGTAGAATTTGTCAATAATGCTTTCAAATTCATTTTTAAGGCGGTCGCAAATTCTCCTATCCCTGCCTCCAATATAATAGACACATTTAACGTGCATTCCTTTAATAGCATCACCAAATATTTGAAAATTGTAGTAGATACAAGCGTTTTCTTCCCAAGAAAAAAGACCGTCTTTCTGTGATAAGTCAATACAACCTAGATTTAACTCTGAAATAGCCCTTATCAAACGGCCTATTTCTATTTCTTTATAGGGAAAAATCTTTTCCTCAAAATCTTTAAGAAATTTTTTATATTCTTTTGGAACATCTATTCCTTCTTCGCGAAGTTTTTCAGGAAATATTCTCAAATCACGATTTTTTATGGCAATGTCGTAATTTAGGTAGACTGCATCCAAGATTGGAATATAAGGATGACGTTTATATTCTTTCAATAATTCATTGTACGGGACAATACCTTTCTTCCCCCCTACAAAAATTGGGATATTTGTCAACAACCTATTGTATTCAACATCGTTTATGATAACTAAATTACTGGCCTCTGGGTAGTACCCAATTATGCCCTGATTACTAAAATCCCGCAACAAGAACTTAAGGTGCTTAGCTGGCATGTCATACCCTAGGAAACTGTGATGGTATTTTTCAAGTTCTTCAAATTTAATCGCTTTTCGATCTTCTTCTTGAAGTTTGTTTATTAGTTTAACTAGATTATCAGAAAATGAAGACTTGATCACAATTTTGGTGTTTTCCCAATAAATTTTTTCTAATAATTGATCTTTTAATTCGTCTATTCCAGTTCCATCTGAAGGGCAAACTTTTAACCGAATATCAATTTTCCCACTATCAAGAAGGGCTTTTACTGTAGGTTCATCAATTTCATTAATTTCCTGATCTATGTAAGTTTGAACAAAGAGTATCTTTATTTTTGGATTTAGATTTTTTTCGAGACCTTTCAAGGTTTCTATGGCTTTATCAAAAGAATGTTTATCATTTTGTTGGAACAAAATAAGTATAACATCAGAGTCGGCTAAAAATGGTAAGAAGGTGCCTAACACTGTTTCTTGCCCACCATAATCATGGAAGATAATTCGCTTTTGCAAAGGACCTCCATCGATAATCCAATTCCAAATTCTTTTACCAAATGTTGATTTAACGGCTCCCGCTGACCCTGTTGTGATAAAATTACATAAAGTACTTTTGCCTACACCTGTATGTCCGATTAAACTGATTTTAGCGTACTTATATTTTATAAGTTTAGGATCGGGTTTAACTTTTTCTCTTTCAAATGATAGTAATCCATCTTTTTTTAAAACAAGAATTGTATTTTCTTTTGAGAATATTTTTATAATCCCCCCAATCTCATTAGATTCTATTTGTTGAGAATCTACATCAAACTGAATCAATTCAGTATCTGTGCCGGCAAAAACAGTTTTACCATCATTCGTTATATGTATACAATTTCCCCTGCTCTTAGCATTAGCTATTTCCAACACTGTTTGCCATTTCTTAGCACCATTTTCAATTTTCTTTTCGAATAAGTGAATGTGACCAGCCATATCAATTGATGCAAATGAAGCATCTTGAGTCCATGATATATCTTCTACTGTTTGATTAATGTTTAGCTGTTGTAATTCTTCGTAATGATCTTTTTGATATTCCCAAATAAGAATTTTTCCCGTATAATCTCCTGAAGCCATGAGTTGCACATTTAGACCTCCCAAAGCGAAAATACTGTTCCGATGTCCCGAAATTGAATATTTTTCCCATTGTCCATGTTCACTTTTACGTATTCCCGTCATGACGCCGTATGTTGATGTCGCGACCAAATTTTTTTCCATTGGCCAAACTGTTCTCCAAACACGGGAACTAACGCTATAAGTTGCTTCTTGAAGAAATTCGGGATTCTTTGGATTTTCACAATTTAAAATGAAAAGATCACCATTATGGCTACCTACAAGAATTCTTCCATTGCCGCAGGAGGAAATTGTCTCGATTTTTGATGAGCATCTGTACAATATTTTTGGTTCGTCATTTTTTGTTTCCCACTTGACAACCAAACCGTTTTCATGTCCAGTAATAAGTAAGTCCATATCAGCTAGAAAGACACCAGTAGTAGCATTTGGAAAATCTTTTGGGAAAGAAATAATTTGGTTATATTTATTGGGCATTTTTTCTCCATGCATACTTATGAAACATGGTATTAAATTCTATCGAAAATTTAATAGTTATAGGCAGATTAGCTAGTGAGAGTTGCCAAAGAAAATGGCATTAAAATAAGCCTTTTTGTGGGAAATGAGCTTAGAAAATAGAGGAAGGCAAGAAAATTTTCTTTACCACTCCTCTTCCTCCCTCCAGCCCCAGTAGTCCTCCTCAGCCCCGAAGACCTCCTCGCAGTCGGGGCAAACGCCGAGCTCCTTCATCGCGGAGTCGACTCCGCGCACTCCGAGCGGGGAAATCCCCAACAGAAATAGGGGCACGGGCACGATGGCCAAGTTTCCCTTTTCCACGTATCTGACGCCTTCCTTGCAGAGCAATATTTTATCCCTTAGCCCAACCCTCGGGAAATCCTTGGCATCAACCCTTTCCTGCCATTTGACCTCAATCCCCGCCCTTCCGACCACGAAATCCACCTCGCGTTTTCCAGCCAAGATGTGTACCTCCCCATACCTCCGCCTCAGGTGCTCCCCAACCACCTCCTCGACCAAAGTCTGGGGATTCCTCTCCGAAGGTTATTTTTAAGGTCAAGAAAATGAGGCAAATGGGGTTTGAGAGATGAAAGTAGAGGAACACTTAAAAAATATCATTGCCCGCGATGGCGCTGCCCACCTCACGCTCATAGATCCCGCCAAACAGGCACCGGGGGTAGCTGGGGAGATCGCCTCCGATGCTGCCGAAGCTGGCACTGACGGGATAATGGTCGGGGGCTCAACCCGCGCAGGAGGTAAACCCCTCGACGACACGATACTCGAGATAAAGAAAGCTGTCAACCTTCCGGTGATTTTATTTCCGGCAAGTGAAGCGGGCATTAGTAAGCATGCGGACGCGATCTTTTTCATGAGCATGCTCAACTCCCGCGACCCTTACTTTATCATGGGTGCCCAAAGGCTCGGGGCGCCGCTCGTCAAGCAATTCAAGCTGGAAACCCTGCCCATGGCATATTTATTGGTTGAACCTGGTGGGGCAGCCGGGCGGGTCGGGAAAGCAGACCTACTCCCTCGCGCCAAACCTGAGCTGGCTGTGGCATACGCGCTCGCGGCGCAATATCTGGGCATGAGGTTCGTCTACCTCGAGGCAGGTTCAGGGGCAGCCGTACCAGTACCAACAAACGTGGTGCGAGCGGTGCGGAGGGCGACGCAGGTGACGCTCATCGTGGGGGGCGGGATAAAAACGCCGAGAGCGGCTGTCGAACGCGTGAAGGCTGGTGCGGATGTTATTGTGACTGGGACCATCGTCGAGCACGCAAAAGACAGGGTAGCAAAAATTCACGAAATGGTAAAGGCAGTTAAAATAGGCCGCGGTGCTTAGCGCAGGAGATGCACGCGTAGCCCTTGAAGCTGGGAGTAAAAACGCGCCTCCGATCGATACCGGGAATTCTGGGGTCGACCCTGAAACCTCTCCTCACCGCTACGGCTTTTATCCTAGGGACCATTCGCCCGCAATAGACACAGGAAACTGGCTGACTTCGCCCGCCTGCCTTATAGTGACCCCACTTCTTGCCCATTTTCTCAACTATCATTATTCAGAATTGCAGGCTATAACCATTTTGGGCGATAAAAAATATGCCGGCGAATCGACTGTAACTCATCTTCTGTTTTAAGGCAGCATTTAGCTAAGCAGGCTACCACCCGCCTCCAGCAGGCGTTCATAGGCGGCAATTTGCCCTTGCATCTCGCGGAATGGCCGTTTCATCCTGCTTGACCCGACCTCAGCGTTCCCGCATCATGGCGCGAACCAGCAGGTGTCGTTTCTGTGCCATTGTCTGACTTTACAACCAGGCTCTCACGAGCCCGCGAACCTGCTCGATGGATGAAGTTTCCTCAGGCTTTCGCCCGGGAGCTGCCCACCGACTCGCCAGCATTATAATTTTTAGCTCTCTAATCTTAAGAAGGTAGCTGGTGGGTGGATGAAAGTGTTCATCGCTGGGCCGCTCTTCTCGCAGGCCGAGCGAGAGTTCAACCTGAAGCTGGACGAATTCCTGCGTAAGCACGGCTTTGAGACATTCCTACCCCAGCGCGAGGTGGGCGAGCTCTGGAAGCGGATTCACAAGCGAGGTCGTAAGACATACCGCATGATTTACGAGGAGGACCTTCGCGGACTCGAGGGGGCAGATGTCGTGGTCGCAATCCTCGATGGCCCAGACATCGACTCCGGCACGGCATTCGAGGTGGGGTACGCGTGCGCCCGGGGGAAGCCGGTGATCGGGCTCAAGACCGACATGCGAGTGTTTGCCCGGGGGGAGGAGGTCAACAATATGCTCGCCCAAGGGGTGAGAAAGATAGTCAATAACTTCGATGATCTCCTACCCGCTCTGAACGCTATCAAGAAAACGAAGAAAGGGAGGTGAATATCTGACTGGAGAGCTCAACAAAGAGATTTTAGGTGCCGTGTTGAACACATTGCCCGTGGAGATAACCTTTGTGGACAAAAACGATACGGTACGATATTTCAACAAAAACGGCGACAGAATATTCCCACGTCCTTCTGCGGTTCTCGGCAGAAAAGTTCAAGACTGCCACCCGAAGAAAAGTCTACACAAAGTGAATCAAATACTAGATGATTTCAAAAACAACAGGAGAGATTCCGCTGAATTCTGGATAGATTTAGACGATAGAAAAATTTACATAAGGTATTTCGCGGTGAGGGACCGAAACGGAAACTACTTGGGTTCTCTTGAGGTTACCCAAGACATCACGGACATCCAGAAAATCAAGGGGGAAAAAAGGCTTTTGTAGCGCGTTTGGAGAAAGGTGAGCTAAAGACCTAGGTAAGAGTGTTTATTCTTCTCATGACTATTTTGAATCCTTTTAAAATCGTGTTACTCTTTTTTCTTTCGGAACTGTCAGAATAGATGAAGTGAAAAGGCTTACTGAGATGATAGCTTGAGCATTCTGGCATTGATTGCCACAATAACCGTGCTTATTGACATCAAAAGCGCTCCAACTGCTGGGCTAAGCACGAAGCCAAGTGGAAAGAGAATACCTGCGGCCAACGGGATCGCAATGGCATTGTAGCCTGTCGCCCAAAACAAATTCTGCTTCATCTTGCGATAGGTGGCCTTGGACAAGCCCAAAATAGTTGCTACATCCTCTGGGTCGTTTTCAACCAATACGATATCTGCAGACTCGACCGCGACATCAGTCCCGGCCCCGATGGCAATACCCACATCGGCCTGTACCAATGCTGGCGCGTCATTTACCCCATCACCGACCATCGCCACTGTGAGCCCGCGTTCCTGAATTTCTTTTATCTTGTTGGATTTTTCGTCTGGAAGCACCTCGGCGAAAAAATCGTCCAACTCCAATTCCTCGGCCACCCATTGGGCCACTTCTTTGCTATCTCCAGTCAGCATCATACATTTGATATCCATCTCTTTCAGTTGCTGAATGGCCTTTTTTGATTCTTCGCGCACAATGTCTGCTAGCGCAACAGCTCCGATCAACTTGTTGTCACGTAGGACATACACCACGGTCTTGCCCTGCGCGGCCACTTTATCCACTCTCTCGTTTTTGAACGCAATGTCGTGCTCGCTCAGGTAACCCAAGCTCACGACTTTTATGTTTTGACCTTTCACTTTAGCCTGCGCGCCTTTGCCAGGAAGAGCCTCGAAGGACTCTGGCGACTTCAACTCCAATTTCCGTTCCTCGGCGCCTTTGACGATACCGCGCGCAATCGGATGTTCGGACCGAGTTTCTACTGTAGCAGCTAGGGCAAGTACCTCATCATCGGTAACGCCGTCTTGCAAGCTAATTACTTCGTCAACGCCGAAGCGACCTTCAGTTAGTGTGCCAGTTTTATCGAAAACGACACATTTCAGATTACGGGCACGCTCAAAAGCGCCACGATCCCGGATGAGAAGACCGTTTTTAGCTGAAAGCGCGGTCGAAACTGCCACTACTAGGGGGATGGCAAGCCCTAAGGCATGCGGACATGCGATAACCATCACTGTAACCGTACGTTCCAGAGAGAAATCTAGTGCGCTACCAAAGATCTGCCAAATTACTAAGGTGGTTAATCCACCCCCCAATGCTACCAACGTTAGCCAGAGGGCAGCGCGATCAGCGAGGAGTTGCGTCCTTGATTTACTTTGTTGTGCTTGGTTAACCAGATTGATGACATGCGAGAGATATGTGTCTTTTCCAGTCTTTTCAATCTTGACCTCAACCGCTCCCTCGCCGTTGATGGAGCCACCAATAACTTTACTGTCCTTTTGTTTGGGGACAGGCTTCGATTCCCCGGTAAGCATCGCTTCATTAACATCTGTTTCACCTTTTTCGACAAGTCCATCTACCGGAATCTTCTCACCAGGTTTTACCAGCACCAAGTCGCCAGGCGAAAGCTCATCTACCGGCACATCTTTCGTGGAACCATCTGGCTGGACGAGATGGGCTGTCGACGGCATCAGTTTTGCTAATTCCTCAAGTGCTTGCGATGCACCCATCACCGACCGCATTTCAATCCAGTGGCCGAACAACATGATGTTGATCAGCGTGGCAAGTTCCCAGTAGAAGATTTTGCCCGACAGACCGAAGACCACTAGGCTGCTGTAAGTATAGGCGACGGTAATAGCGACTCCAATAAGAGTCATCATCCCCGGTCGCCTTTCGTTAAGTTCTCCTACTAACCCTTTTAGAAAAGGCCACCCACCATATAAGAAAATCGTCGTGGAGAGAGCGAATAAAACGTAAGAATCGCCCGCAAACTGTAATGCTTCCAGTCCAAGGAGAGACTGGATGAATGGTGAAAGCAGTAAAATTGGAATTGTGATAAGCAGAGAGATCCAGAATCGTTTTTTAAACTCCTGTAACATCTGGACATGGTGATCGCCACCGTTATCGCCATGAGCTTCATGTTTATCATGATGTTGATGCTTTTCGTGAGCATCTTTAACGTGCTGTTTGTCTCGGTCCTTTGTGTGCCATTTTTTCTCCTCTTTTTCACTATTCCAGCGTTTTTCTTCTGGGGTCTTGTTTCGTTTGGTCATTTCAACCCTCAAAAGCTCTAACTCCAACCACAAAAATTAAGGAGAGGATAAACTTATGTGTTTTGTCGAGATTTTCCATAAAAATTCTTGAAGGGTTCAAATTCCTAATGTAATCGTCTGAATTTACTCTGCGGAAAAGTTTTGACATCAAATCAGGAAGTTTGCTTTTTCTTGTCCTTAACCAGTCCAATAAAGGAGGACGAAGGGAGACCCTAAGGAAACCCAAGTTTCCCCTCACTGATTCAGGGCCTACTTCAGAAACTTTGACACAAATGGAGAGGTCTCTCCACGACGCATGAAGTGTCCAGAGGGCCCCTCACCCAAGAATTCGGCGAACCAAGATTCGTGCTCGATTTCTTCGTTGAGGATCGACTGAGATAGATCGTAGGTGCGATGATCCTTGCCCGCGGTCAGGTTGCAGATGTGGGTATATCCTCGCACTGCGCATCTTTCCGCTTCCACCAGCACCTTCAAAATTGCCTGAATATCAGTCGGGTCCTTTGGTAGGCTGGCTGGCGGACAAGCCGAGGTGTCATGGAAATCCTTCATGTTCTCCGGCAGTTTACCACCGAGTTCGTAGATGCGGGGCACGATGGCCTCGAAATGATTCCGGTCTTCAATACGGGCTATTTCCGCAATCTCCTTGATCCCTTCCCCTTCCAGTCCAATTAAATTGGCCCGGAGGATGGTGTAGTAGTAGTAAGTTGTAAGCTCCGCTGCGGAGTTCTTGACCAGCAACTCTATCAATTGGTCAACATTGACACCTGATTTCTCTACCATTTCTCGTGCTACTTTAGCCATTTTATCCCTCCTTTTTTTAAGATTAATTCTTTTTAAAATTTAAACTTTTGTATTGTTCTTGCTGTATTGCACAGAGATCTTTGCGTATGCATTAAATTATTACTAGCCAACAAGCGAAAATTTTCCGTTTGAGGTGGCAAGGATTGAGAATGGAGAGATTTTTGAAATACCAGAGAACAAAAGAGTTAAAGGAGAGATTCCGCGAATTTCAATAAAAGCCTAGGGTTAGATAAATGAGTGGTTTCAAAGGGAGAGCTATGCAAGATATTTCCTTTCTGATAGGCGGGCAGGCCGGCGATGGGGTAATGCGGACGGCAGAACTCTTGGGCAAAACCCTCAACCGCCTCGGCCTCTATGCCTTCGTCATAAACGACTACCAATCCCTCATCCGCGGCGGCCACAACTTTTGTAAAGTGAGGGCCTCAGGCCGTCAGGTGTGGAGCCACCTGGAAGAGGTGGAATTGATCGCCGCCTTGGATCAGGACACCATAGCCCGCCACGAGAATGAACTAACGAAGAGCGGGAGCGTCCTCTTCGACAGCGATAAGGCAAGTTATGAAGGGCCATACAAATCCTACTCCATCCCGCTTTCAGGTATGATCAAGGAGGTTGAGGGCATCCCAATAATGAGGAACTCGGCCATGATCGGTGCCATCGCCCACCTATATGGCATACCACTCGAGTCCATAAACGAAATCTTGACGTGGGCTTACGGCAAAAGGGCCGATAAAAACATCAGGCTCGCGAAAATGGGGTACGACCACGCCAAGCAGAACTTTGATCCAATCCTTAAGCTCGAATCCATCAAGCGCGACCCGACGCCCTTCATCTCAGGGGCTGAGGCTGTCTCGCTCGGGGCGGTCAAGGCTGGGATGAAGGTCTACATCGCTTACCCCATGACCCCCTCGACCGGCATCCTCTCCTTTATGGGCACCCACCAGGATCAGCTCGGAATAGTAGCGATACATCCAGAAAACGAGATAGGGGTGGCGAACATGGCGCTGGGTGCCGCCTACGGTGGGGTTAGGTGCATGGTCGGCACAGCCGGGGGTGGTTTCGCGTTGATGCAGGAGGCCTTCAGCATGTCGGGTCAATCCGAGATCCCCGTGGTCTTTGTGGTGGGTCAGCGCCCGGCACCTGCTGTGGGAGTGCCGACTTACACGTCGCAGGCCGACCTGAGGTTCGTGCTTCACGCCGGACATGGGGAGTTCCCCCGCATCGTGGTGGCCCCAGGAGATCCTGAGGAAGCGTTCGTAAATGCAGGCGAAGCTATGAATCTGGCTTGGAAGTATCAGGTTCCAGTGATAATCCTTATGGACAAGCACATGATTGAGAGCTACATGAGCATCGCGATTGACGAGCGGAAGGTGACCGTGCAGCCAAGTAGCGTAGCCGAAAGTTGGGAGGGGGAGTACAAACGATATGCATTCACAGATAGCGGAGTCTCCCCCATGGTCTTCCCCGGAACGTCTGGGGCGGTGGTCAAAGTCTCGAGCTATGAACACAACGAGTACGGTCACGCAATCGAGACTCCGGAAGGCGTGACAAAGATGATGCAGAAGCGTCTACGCAAGATGGATGAAATAATCAAGGACCTCAAGGGGCGAGAGACCGTGAAAATTTACGGCGACCCAAAAGCAGAGAAATTGGTGGTGGCATGGGGATCCACTAAGGGGGCAGTGCTTGAAGCGATGCAGCTCATCAACAAGCCCCTGAAGTTTCTGCAAATTATGTATCTAAGCCCGTTCCCGGATTGGGAGGTGACGAAGCATCTAGATCAGGTAAAAGATATCGTCTGTGTCGAGGTCAACATGACCGGGCAGCTTCGTTCGCTCATCAAGGAGCAGACGGGGCACTACATCGAGAAGGCAATACTCAAGAATGACGGGAGACCCTTTGACCCTGTGGGGCTCGCAGGGAAATTAAAGGAGGCATTCGGATGGACATGAGGGAGTTCGACAGCACAGCCAAAAACACTTGGTGTCCCGGATGCGGAAACTTCAGTATCCTCGCGACTGCCAAGCAGGCGATGGCTGAAATAGTGCAGTCTGGAGAGGTGAAGCCAGAGCAGATTGTCATATCATCTGGGGTCGGCTGCCACGGCAAGATATCCGATTACATCAAGGTCAACAGCTTCTACTGTCTGCATGGGAGGGTAGTACCGTCCCTCATGGGCATAAAAGTTGCGAACCAGCGCCTGAAAGTTATCGGATTTGCAGGCGATGGCGACGCATACGACGAGGGGATCAGCCATCTCATCCACGCGGCCCGGAGAAATCTGGATGTCACTTACATCGTACATAACAATCAAGTTTTCGCCTTGACCACCTCC
Organism: Hadarchaeota archaeon (SeqCode); assembly: GCA_964433595.1. Taxonomy (GTDB): domain Archaea; phylum Hadarchaeota; class Hadarchaeia; order Hadarchaeales; family Hadarchaeaceae; genus DG-33. The sequence goes on from CAYSRF010000002.1 coordinate 34,434, forward strand.
CAAGTTACACCCACCACCCCCATAGGGTTCAAGACCAAGTCGGCCCCAAAGGGGAGCTTCGAAACTCCGCTTAACCCGCTACACCTGATGCTGGCGTGCGGCGCAACGTTCGTGGCCCGAGGCTTCACTGGGGACATAAGGCACCTGCACTCCCTCATCCTGCAAGCTGCTCGACACCGGGGCTTTGCCTTCATCGATGTACTCCAGCACTGCCCGAGTTTTAACCCCACTCTGGAGAAGTTCAAGCCCAAGATCTACGACCTCAACAAAGAGGGACACAACGTCGAGGACTTCGCGGCCGCGTGGGAACGAGCGAAGGAGTTGGATGACCGGATTCCGATCGGGCTCTTTTACCGCGTGGAGAAGGAGATTTACGAGAATCAGTTGATGGGTGACCGAGCCCTAGTGGAAGAAAAGCCGTTACCCTCGGTTCAAAATGTGCTACAGGAATTTATGTAAATTGCTACGAGATTTGCGTTGTCATATTCTATCTATTTTTGGTTAAAGAACATATGCCAGTCCTGAAAAGATTGACCATAAAAGTTGAACCAACAGAATAAAAGAGAAAAAAGGTTTTATAGTGTGCACTGACAAGAAAAATAAGCAAAAAAGAGGAAGAGGTGGGAATAATGCAGATGCAAAAGTGGAGGTGCACCGTCTGCGGCTATATCTACGACGGAGACACCCCGCCCGAGAAGTGCCCGAATTGTGGAGCTCCCAAGGAGAAATTCGAGAAGCTTGCAGAGGACAAAGAAAAGCTGATAGAAAGATCGAGGTTGTCCAACTCGTTGCACGTGAAGCTTTCAGCGCTGCTGAGCGAGGTTGAAGAAGTTGCTTCAAAAGGTATAGAGGATAACTTGGACCCGAGATGTGTCGAGATATTTACCCAAGCAAAGGAGATGTCGTGGATGATACGGCAGAGGTCGAAGGCAGAGATTCAGACCCACGTGAACAAAGGAAAATGGGGTTGAGGAGGTGAGAACATGGTTGCTAAACGGGAACTGAAAGAAAGCAAAACTGAAAAAAATCTGCTCGCGGCATTTGCGGGGGAGTCGCAAGCCCGGAACCGCTATACCTACTTCGCAGAGGTGGCCAGGAAGGAGGGGTACGAACAGATAGCAGCAATCTTCGAGGAGACGGCGTGGAACGAGCGGGCGCACGCCCGGCGGGAATTCGAGTTCCTGAAGGGTGGCGAGGTGGAAATTCAAGCAGCGTACCCTGCTGGAGTTATCGGCGACACCAAGGCCAACCTCAAGGCGGCGGCCGCGGGCGAGCACTATGAGTGGACGGAGATGTATCCGGGGTTCGAGAAAGTGGCCCGGGAGGAGGGATTCACCGAGATAGCTGGTGTATTCAAGGAAATCGGGGAAGTCGAAGAGCAACACGAGAAGCGATACCTGGCGCTGTTGAAAAACGTGGAGGAAGGGAAGGTATTCAAGAAGGACCGTCCGGTGAAATGGAAGTGCAGAAACTGTGGATATGCACATGAAGGACCATCCGCCCCGGAGAAGTGCCCGGCATGTGGATACCCGCAGAGTTTCTACGAGCTCCTCTGCGAGAACTACTAGCTCTCATAGGAATGCGAAGTAAAGTAGACCTCGGGGTAAAGATGTAAGGGCGTGGGCTAGACTACCAATTCTGAGTCAGTCTAGGAGGGATTTGTCAAATTACCCATCTGACTTCTTTCCGTATTTTATTCAGTATGTTCTCGGGCAAGCCAGTTATCCTCTTTAGATTCTCTAACCTATAGTCGAGCAAATCTTTCGCCAGCATTATTTTTGCTTGAAATAGTCTATCCTTGGTAAATCCGGTGACCGATCTCAAAATCGTCGCAGGGTACAATTTTTTCCTCTCTATCATCTTTTCAAGGCTTTCCTTCCCAGGATATCTCCAGCTAGTTATCTTTAAGCCCACGCACTTCGCGTATTTCCTCGCGTCCCTCGAACATTTGGTATTGCAGATCAGCCAAGTATGGTCAAACTTTTTATCTAGGTCTAGGAACCTGGCGTAGCTGTACATAACGACCTTTAGGTCCGTGTGTATCCCGGGGGCGTTATGGTACTTGCATTCTATCAGATAGCGTTTGTTTCCCTTCTCCGCAACAATGTCAACCTCATGTGAGATGCATTTTCCCTTTAAGATATTACCGACCGTGGTTTTGTAACCGTAATTTCGAAGCGCCTCCGCCATAAACTCCTCAAAGGGGAAACCAGCTGGGCCGAGCGACATGATCGCTCGTTTTAAATCGTACCTGGTCGCAGCGCGCGGTTCCTTTCTGAGCAGTCGGAGGGTGAGGTTTAATATTTTCTTGGTGGTTATTCCATCGTAGGCCCTCTTTTCAACCTCTTCAACGATCTCATCCGCGAGCTTCCTCGACGCCCCAGCCCTCAAGCAGGTGTTTCGAATCTTCTCGGCGTTGAACTCTTCCCTTTCGCCCGACGCTTTTACCACGTACATCTTCGCCGCCGTACTACTAATGTCATTCCAGCTTAATATCAACAGCTTGAATCGAGCGTAAATCCTTTAAATTTATGAGTTAGAAGAATGAGCTTATGAAGGAATTTGAATGATCGAGATAAGGTTTCACGGTCGCGGTGGACAAGGGGCAGTGACTGCAGCTAGGTTACTTGCCGAGGCGGCTTTTGCGGAGGGTAAACATAGCCAAGCTCTCCCATTTTTTGGCGCCGAGAGAAGAGGGGCGCCTGTGCTTGCGTTCACACGCATCGATAGCAAGCCAATTCGCACCCGCACGCAGATTTACGAACCTGACTATGTGGTGGTGCTAGACCCTTCGCTGCTAGAAGTTGTGAACGTCGCTTCTGGCATAAAGCATGGTGGGCTAATAGTGCTCAACTCTAAAAAAGCTGCGCAGTTCCCCAATGCTAAAACCGCTTTCGTCGATGCCACTTTAGTAGCGAAGGAAACGCTGGGAGTGCCGATAACGAATACATCTATGCTGGGGGCTTTTGCGAAGGCGACGAAGCTCGTGTCGTTAGACTCGCTCATAGATGTGATCAAAGGGCGCTTTTCCAGCAAACTTGCGGAGAAAAACGTCGCTGCGATAAAAGCGGCGTATGAACAAACAGAGGTGGGCGTGTGAAATTACCTCCTAGCACGATTGTCCTTGAGCCGGGGAATACTGTGCAAAATGAGACCGGCAGCTGGCGGAGCCTCAAACCGGTGGTCGATGCTGAAAAATGCACTGGCTGCGGGCTGTGCTGGCTTTATTGTCCTGAACCAGCGATCACCAAAGGCAAACCTGCCATTATAGACTATCGATACTGTAAGGGCTGCGGCATCTGCGCCAATGAATGCCCTACCAAAGCGATAACGATGGTTGAGGAAGGACAAAAATGAAGCAACTCATTACTGGCGACGAAGCCGCTGCCATCGCTGCAAAGCTCGCGCGCGTCAAGGTCATCTCAGCTTACC
>CAYSRF010000003.1:0-37398 GCA_964433595.1 Hadarchaeota archaeon (SeqCode)
GGCGTAAAAAAGTTACAGCCGTGCACAAAGCCAACATAATGAAATATTCGGATGGAATTTTTCTGGAGGCTGCCCGCAAGGTGGCGCAGGAGTTTCCCGATATAGCATTTGGGGACCGGATTGTTGACAACATGTGCATGCAACTTGTGCAGAAGCCGGAATTATACGACGTAATAGTGGCACCAAATTTGTACGGGGATATAATTTCTGATCTCTGTGCTGGCTTGGTGGGTGGACTAGGTGTTGCACCCGGTGGGAACATCGGTGATAAAATCGCGGTTTTTGAACCGACGCATGGCAGCGCCCCCAAATATGCTGGGCTAAACAAGGTGAACCCTACGGCCGCGATTCTCTCAGGGGTGATGATGCTGCGCTATTTAGAGGAAGAAGGCGCTGCACAAAAATTGGAGGATGCTGTGGCCAAGGTAATCGCTGAGGGTAAGTACGTGACCTACGACATGAAAGAGGACCCCAATGATCCCTCAGCCGTAGGCACGAGGGAGATGGCTGAGGCGATATCAGAAAGGATAGAGGACAAGTCCTGAAAGATGGTTGACAATTCCGTTCTAGAGGGTGAGGAGCAATTTCATGAACTCCTCTCCAACGATGAACCCCAGCGAGCCCATCTTAGCTGAAGATTCGTCAAATTTGAGTTTATCTCCACTTAAGTGAGGCGCATAAATCGCGAATGGAACGGGGTCAGGGACGTGCATTCGGACTTTGATGGGAGTCGGATGGTCCGGCAATACAGCTATTTTGCATCCCTCTGCTCCATCCAAAATCTTGGCTACTAACCTCTTATCCAAATCTTCTATGGTCTTTATTTTCATCTCTAAATCTCCCACATGTCCGGCTTCATCAGGTGCCTCCACATGTAAGTAAACGAAGTCTTTGCTCTCTAGTGCCTTGAGTGCATACTCTGCTTTTCCTTCATAATTTGTATCGTAATATCCAGTTGCGCCGGGCACGTTGATGATTTCCATCCCGGTGTAAACTCCGATGCCTTTTATTAGAGGGACCGCAGAAATCATCGCTGCGCTGATTCCATATTTTTTCTTTATTTTTTCCATCTTGGGTTTTTTTCCATTGCTCCATAACCAAATCATATTTGCCGGATTTTTTCCCCGCTTAACTCTCGCGATGTTTATTGGATGCTTGGAAAGGATGTCCTTGGACGCCATCATGAACTGGTTAAGCTTTTGCGCTATTTCGTTATCTCGGGGTTTTATCAAATAATCTGAAATGAGCTCTCCAACGATGTTATGTGGGGGGGCAGTTTGGATGTTCGGGTCGCAGTTCCTCATAACAAATAGATGCCTGTAGCTAATGCCTGTGTAAAACTCCCCAATTTTAAATTTTTTCATTTCTTCGATCAATTTGCTGGCTTCCTCGGTAGAAATGTGTCCAGAAGAATAATCGAAAACCTTTCCGTCTTTCTCGGTGATTAAATTACACCTAAAAGCGGTGTCCTCATCCCCTAGCTTAACTCCCATGCTACCTGCTTCCAGAGGTCCTCTCCCAGTGTGGTACCTCCTAGGATCGTGGCCCAAAATCGAGAGGTTCGCCACATCTGAGCCTGGAACCATACCATCGGGAACTGTTTTTAAAATTCCCATTTTTCCTTTGAATGCGATAGAATCCATGTTCGGCTTGTCGGCGACCTCTAAAGGCGTCTTACCACCCAGCTCTTTGAGGGGATAGTCTGCCATTCCGTCCCCGATTATAACGATGCACTTCACTCTTCTCCCCTTAGAACTTTGTTATTCTAACTCTCTGCTGTCTTTTCAAGTTTTCCTTTGTTACTGCTCATAATTGAACGCTCAAACCAATAGATGGATCATCATAATTAAAAATAATACCACAAACATCAGAAGCGAAAGGTGAGTCGGCCGCCACTTGCGTTTGAACGCGAGTTTGATATTTTTATATACCATTCCGATATCCCTTTTCATCGCTTTTAGACCCCAAACAAAGATAGAGAAGTAAAGGAAGGCAATGACTATCAGAAAAGCTATGGCTAGTGGTAACGCTCCGCGAAATGTTGCCATAATCGAGGGGGAAACGTAGGCCTCGATGGGCGCCGCGAGAAATATCAAAAATGCCCCGAATGATGCGAGCACAAGAAAATCCACCAACAATTCTTTAATTTTGCATTTATGTTTTAGGATTTCCCGCCTTTCACCCTTCGAAAGTCCCCACGACCACTTTTTCCTCTTTTCTGTTATCGTCATCATGTGCCCCATACCTTTCCAGAAGTTCCAAGCTACTCGCAGGGTAATCGCTACAACAATGAAGATCCCTGTGAGTTCAAGTATACCGTGAAAGAAGACGCCTGACAAAAATACCAAAAATGTTTCCGCGCCGTAAGCGTGATACCAATATGCGAAATTCATGCCGATCGCGTACTCGTTGAATGTCAGCGAATGGAAGCCGGAGTAAGTTGGGGTCCAGAGGATGTAGAAACCTGCTACCCTCAAGTTGTTTGACCAATAAAACTTCGTTCGCGCCCACTCATTCATCTGCGTGACATTCTCAACTGCGTTCTCATAATCCTGCGCCCCTGGTTGCTCTAGAAACTCAGATGACTCGTACGCAAAGATGTGGTATCCCGTGCTCAGGGTCATCACAAGCAGACCCAAGGCGATGACGAGGGATATCGCCGAGGAACTCCGCCTGAAAGCCTCGAGCGTTCTTCTAGCTATACTCATCAATTTGCCTGAAGTTTGTTTGTTTTAGTATCTTGCGCCCGCCCAATAGCTCCCCGAAGGCTCCTCAGAGATCGGCTCGTCACATAGATTCGTTCCGTAAAAAGTTTGGAAAGTTCTCGCTCGACGATTGAACTCGCCGCTGCATACGGCACCTCTCGCCTCTTCACAAAGATGATGTCATCAGTTTTGTGCATCCCGATGAAATGCACGTTTTTGTTTTCAGCGCGTTTTAATGCCCTAAAGATTTTTTCTGCTTTTACCCGTCTAACTTTGAACATATTGAGCCCGCGGACGAAGGCGACACCAACCTGCCACTTAGACATAGAGATCATTCATCCGGCTCGGATTAGTCATACACTTCCTCGGGCTTGAACTTTTGCTTGAGTACTCGCACGAGCTTACCCCGTTTGAGCTTGCGGTAGAAGCATGAGTAATATCCCTTGTGGCATGCAGCGCCTATCTGCTCGACATCAAAAACCAAGGCATCATCATCGCAATCGATCCATACATCACGAACTCGTTGATAGTGCTTCGATCGCTCGCCCTTCAACCATAATTTTCGCCTCGAGCGACTCCAGTAATGCATCAGGCCCGTCGTCAGAGTTTTCAGTACTGCCTGCCTGGTCTGCTGTGCTACCATGAGGACTTGTTTTGTTCGAAAATCTCGTGCCACAGCTGTGACAAAGCCATCTCTAAACTTGAGAACTTTTACAATCCCTCGTGCTCTGGCCGGAGTTAATTTCAAAATCATCACCGCCGCCTTTGCCTGAGCTCTTCCATGACCTCATCTAGCCGCACGCCCTTCGCCGCTAGAAGCACCATCAAGTGGAACACTACATCAGCTGCCTCATGTATTATTTCTACTTTTTCATTACTCTTCGCTGCAACGCTGAATTCTCCGGCTTCCTCCTCGAACTTCCCGATCACTTTGACCTCACCCTTCGCCAGCAAGCTTGATACGTAGGATTCCTGCTTCGGGTTGTCTCGACGGTCTTCGATCACGGCGAAAACTTCATCCAAAACCTCAGTCCCCATCTTCACCCTTCTTCAATCTCTTTTTGATGCTTTGAGCGTGCCCCGGGAGACCTTCCACCTCTGCGAGCCATTCCGCAACTGCAGCTACTTGCTTTAGTCCACGTTTCGTGAGCTCCTGCACCGTGGGCAGCCTGATGAAGTCCAACACCGAGAGACCAGAGCATCTCCTAGCTACGCCACCGGTTGGTAGGATGTGATTGGGCCCCACAGCAAAATCGCCCGCTGCTACTGGCGAGTAAGGCCCGACAAAAATTGCGCCTGCGTTCCTCACCCGCTTCAGAGCCTGCTTTGGGTGCTTTACCATTAGCTCGAGGTGCTCAGGTGCGTAGTCGTTCGCGAACTCTATCGCCTGCTTAAGATTGGTTGTCACTATTGCCCGCCCATACTTGCTGAGGCCTCGTCGCGCGATTGCTACCCGTGGATTTTCTTTAAGCATTTCCTCAAGGGATTCACAAACCCTAGATGCAAGCTCCGACGATGTCGTCACGAGCATCGCCGCTGCCGCTGGGTCATGTTCTGCTTGTGCCAGCATGTCCGCTGCGACGTACGCTGGATTAGCCGAAGCATCCGCGATGATCAAAATCTCGCTTGGACCTGCGGCAAAATCTACATCCACATTTGGCGCGACCACTTGCTTAGCTGCTACCACATAGACGTTTCCCGGCCCGACTATCTTATCGACCTTTGGAATCGTCGCAGTGCCATATGCCATCGCTGCTATCGCCTGAGCGCCGCCGACTTTGAAGACTGCACTGACACCTGCCATATCAGCAGCCACTAGTACGGCCGCGTTGACCTTGCCGTCTTTCCTAGGCGGAGTACATGCGATTATTTGCTTGGCCCCCGCAATTCGCGCTGGGATTGCAGCCATAAGCGCGCTTGAAGGGTAGCTCGCCAATCCACCCGGGATATAAATGCCCACTTTCGCCAAGGGGCGCACGAGTTGCCCGACCCTAATGCCTGGCTGAAGCTCTGTTGACCACTCACGTGGAAGCTGCCTGCGGTGAAATTTTTCGATCGCCGACGCCGCGCGCTTGATCGCTTTCACTGTTTTCACATCGACCCGCCTGTAAGCGGCATCTATCTCTCGCCCACTAACAAGAAGTTGCTCTCGATCAAGCTTGACGCCGTCGAGGTTCTTCGTGTATTCGAGGAGGGCCTCATCCCCCCGCTTCCGCACGTCGGTCACGATTTTGGTCGCTTTAAGCATGACCGATGAGACATCAAGTTCAGAGCGCTTGAGTAACTCCCCCCGCTCCGCTTGCGAGCATTCCCAAAGGCGGACGATTTTCAGCATCATAATCCCCAGTTATACCTTTACCGCCAAGCCACGCTCTCGCAGGTAGCGCTTGACTTGTTCGACCGTGTAAATGCCAAAATGAAAAATGCTTGCTGCAAGAGCCGCATCAGCTCGACCGATAGTCAACACATCGTAAATGTGCTCAAGTTTACCTGCACCACCGGAGGCGATGACTGGTATGTTAACTGCCTCGACTATCGCCCGCGTTCCATCGAGGTCGTAGCCCTCTCGCGTGCCATCAGTATTGATCCCTGTGTAAAGGATTTCGCCCGCGCCAAGTGACTCGACTTGCTTTGCCCACTCAATCATGTCAATACCTGTAGGTTCCGTCCCGCCACTAATGTAAACCTCCCACTTTTCTTTTTCGACGCATTTTCCATCGATTGCATTAACTACGCTTTTCTTTCCGAATTCTCGCGAAAGTTTTTGCAGGAGATTTGGATTTTTGACTGCAGCAGTATTTACGGATACTTTGCTTGCGCCCGCGTCCAAGATTGCCCTAGCGTCCTCAACGCTTCGTATTCCGCCCCCCACCGCTAGAGGAATCGAAATTTGCTCAGCCACTCTTCGAACCACTTCGATCAACGTCGGTTTGCCTTCCGGAGTCGCGGCGATGTCGAGAAACACGAGTTCGTCCGCGCCTTGTTCCTCATAGCGCTTCGCAAACTCTGCTGGGTCGCCCACGTTTTTTATATCTTTGAAGTGCACACCTTTGACGAGTTTGCCCCATCTTGTGTCGAGGCAGGACAGAATTCTTTTATACACTATATGATCCCCTTCGTGCTCGGCACACCTTTCGCACGAGGCCGCTTACTCACGGCCTTTGCCATCGCTACTCCAAGCGCCTTGAAAATAGCCTCTGCCTTGTGGTGGTCGTTCTTGCCGCGCAGAACCTTCACGTGCAGGTTGAACCTTCCATTCGTCGCAAGCGTTTGCAACAGGTGGGCTACTAAATCACTGCTAAGATCGTCCAACTTCCGCTTTGCGAACTTGGCTTCTATGTCGGGAAAGGCCCTTCCGCTCAAGTCCACCGCGACCATCACCAACGCGTCGTCCATAGGCACTATCGCGTCCCCCATGCGCTTGATTCCGACCTTCCTGTCCAAGGCCCGTTCTATGGCCTCACCCAGCACGAGCATTGCATCCTCGGCGATGTGGTGTTCAAAGTCGCCACGAGCTTTTAGGTCGAGGTCGAAACAACCATGTTTGGCAAAGCTCGCGAGTAGGTGGTTAAAAAACTTGATGGTGGTGTCAACCCTCGCCTTGCCGCTCCCGTCGAGGTTGATCTTGGCACTAACTTTTGTCTCTTTCGTTTTTCTCTCAGCCTTTCCAACTCTCATCTCCAGCTACCTCCATTGCTTCTTTTAACGTGAACTTACGCTCGTATAATGCCATCCCGACGACCAGCCCGGCTGCCCCCGTCTCCCGCGCGATGCGCACGTCATCAAGCGTCCCCACGCCGCCGGAAGCGAATACTGGTATCTTGACGGCACTCACGAGCTCTCGGATTTCAGGCGCAACCACGCCACGCATGCTTCCCTCAACATCGACGCTCGTATACAACAACGAGCCCACACCCATCCGTTCAAATTCTTTCGCCAGCTGGAGCGCCGTTTTTTCAGTCTGAGCGCGCCAGCCCTCGATGGTTACCTTGCCTGAGCGAGAGTCAAGCGCGATCATGACCCGTGCGCCGCCTGCTAGTTTGACGAGTTCTTTGACGAGTTCGGGACTCTTAATCGCGGCCGTGCCTAAAATCACTTTGTTCGTCCCTATCCCCAAGAGTTCGTTCGCCCGCTCAAGTGTTCGAATACCGCCTCCTACTTCCACACCGACTTTAACGTTCGCGAGCACCTCTGCCACGCGCTTGAAGTTATCACCCACGCCCATCGCGGCATCGAGGTCGATCACATGCAGGTAACTTGCACCCTCCGCCACCCATCGCTGCGCTAGCTCGACCGGGTCGCCGTAAACCCGCTCAGTTTCGGGCTTGCCTCCAACTAACTGAACGCACCGCCCCTGCCTGATGTCGACGCTTGGTATCACGAGCAACTTTTACACCCCTGTAAATTTTCACGGCAGCACTCGTTCGATCGGTAGGACAAGGATATCTCTAGCCCCTGCTTGCTTGGCACGTTTCACGACATTGTAGACTTCAGCTTCATCAACCACCGCTTGAACCGCCAGCATCGCTTCTGCAGCCTCGACACGAGAGATGGTTGGTCCTGCCATCCCCGGCATCACCTGCCTGATTTCTTCAAGCTTGTCTTCAGGCACGTTCATCAATACTAACTTTTTCCCTCTTGCCTTGACCACGCTACTCATGGCTGTAACGATGTCGTCGATCTTAGCTTTCTTTTTCCCCAAACTTTGGCGGTTAGCTATCAATCGTGCTGAACTCTCTAGGATTGTATCGATGATCTTCAGCCCGTGTGCACGCAGAGTTGTGCCAGTGCTTGTTATGTCAACGATCAAATCCGCCAATCCTATTAATGGCGATATTTCAGCAGCTCCCGTGATGTCGACGAGTTCAACCTCAATTCCTTTTTCTGCAAAATACCGTTTGGCGATCGTTGGAAATTCAGTTGCCACCCTTACTCCTGTTTTTATGTCGCGTACTGATCTGATGCCAGTTTTCTCACTCGCTGCCACCACCGTGCGAGTGAAACCATAAGACAGGTCCAGCAATTCGAAGACATCAACATTACTCTCGCACACTAAGTCGTAGCCAGTGATACCCAAGTCAGTCGATCCTCTAGCAACGAAATCTGGGATGTCTTCAGCTTGTACGAACACTAATTCGATCTCTGGATCGTTTGTTTTAGCGAAGAGCTGGCGTCCGTCTCTACCGATTACTCCAATCCCCGCATCTTGGAGCAACTTGACGGTCGTTTCTTCTAGGTGTCCCTTCGGCACGGCAATTTTCACGCTCATTTTCTCTCACCTTTAAATTTTTTAAGCATTTGTATGAGTTTCTCATTTTGCGGCCGGGTACCGACAGTTATCCTAACCCACCGCGTTCCGACCCCTCGAAAATTAGAGAGATCTCGTATTAGGATGTTACGTTTGGCTAGAAATTCACATATCTGCGATGCATCTGTTTTCAAAGGTGAGACATCAACCATGAGGAAGTTGGCATCCGATGGCAACACACGCATCCCAAGCTTTGATAGCTCACAGCACAAATAGGTGCGCTCCTTCCGCACTTCGGTGACCACTTTACGCAGATACCGCCTATCGCGCAGTGCCTCTATCGCCGCGACTTGTGCTAGAGTATTTATGTTAAAGGGTGCACGAATTTTCTCGAGTACTTCTATCAATTTTGAATTTCCTACAGCATACCCGACGCGCAGACCGGCAAGTCCAAACGCCTTAGAAAATGTCCGCAGCACCAGTAGATTCTCTTTTTTCGAGGCCTGTTTCGCTATAGAATAACCAGCAAATTCAGCGTATGCCTCGTCCACAACAACCAACTTTCCTGTCTTGACCAGCTCATTTAGCCCTTGAATGCTTATGCTGTTCCCAGTAGGATTATTTGGTCTGCCTATGAAAGCCAATTTTACGGCGGCCATCTCGCGTGCAAGTTCTACAACTCGCCATTCGAAATTTGATAGTTCAATGAACTTTGGCTTTCCGCCATTTATGCGACAAGCTATTTCATAAATGCTGAAAGTCGGCAAGGGAATCAATGCCTTGTCTCCAAGGTCGAGAAAAGCTTTACAAATTAAATCGACGATCTCATCCGAACCATTTCCAACCGCCACGCATTCCCGCCCGACGCCGACGTAGCGGCTTATCGCCAGCTTAAGCTTTGAAGCCCGAGGGTCTGGGTAAGAGCCGATACGCGCTGACGATCGTTTAAGTGCCTGCAGTACGCGCGGCGAGGGGCCGTAGGGGCTCTCGTTGGAGGCGAGGTTAATGACCTTCCCCCTCTCGATGTCATATTTGCGGGCAAACGGATAAGAAATCCGCGAGCGTAACATCTCGCTGACTCGTTTCGAGATCATATTTTGCCCCCATAGAGCTGTTTGCTCATGATATAGCATTTCCACGCGGAGTTCCATCTAAAGGTGAACTTACCTTGCGCGCCAAGTCGCTCAAGCGGCTTTTTTGCTTTAGGAAACTTCCCCATACACTTTCCCGCTTAAACTGGCCTATTTTTGTATATAAATTTTACTAATTCAAGCTAAAAGGAAAAATTATTTCCAAAATACCGAAATATTTAAATATTATCCACCAAAGACCCTATACCGAGACTCTGCAAAGGCTGGAAAAGTGAAAATTATGGAACTCGACAAAACTGACCGAAAGCTACTCAACCTCCTGCAGGGCGATGCCAAGGTGCCCTACGCCAAGCTTGCCAAGCGGCTAGGCATAAGCTCTTCGGGGATCCACAAGCGGATGAAACGGTTGGTGGATGCAGGGGTTATTAAAAAATTCGTCGTCGTGGTTGATCCTCAGGCGGTCGGGAAAAAGTTGAAGGCTTTTATCGGCGTTTCCACTTCACCCGGCACCTGCGGGGAGGTAATTGCACAACTCAACCGAAGGCCCGAAGTACTTGAAGTCCATGAGGTGGTCGGGGAGCACGACCTCTTCCTCAAGCTGATCATCGACGACACGCTGGGACTAAACAAAGTCCTGCACGAAATCGACCGAATTCCCGGTGTCAGCAGCACGCGAACGCTGGTCGTGCTCAAGACGGAGAAAGAGACGAGTTTGATCCCGGTTTGATATTTTTCGCTGAAAATTGTTGTATTTAAGTTGAACGACGATGGCCGAACCGTACTGGGGAGTACGATTGGGTATGCAAATTAATTTGCCATTCGTACCGGGGAGTACGGACCCACTCGCCGATTACAAAATCGTACTGGGGGGTACGAATTTTAGAAGCATGATGATGTCCGTACCGGGGAGTACGATTTTTCCTCCTTAAAAATCACCTCCACGCAAATCCGTACCGGGGAGTACGAGACCTAACGGAGAATGGCACGAGATATGTGAGTACTTGAGCAGGGGCGCCAGGACCAAACTCGTTAAGCTTTTGCTCGAAGAACTCGGCTCGACGGCAGAACTCGCGAGGAAAATTGGCATCACCGAAGGTGCTGTCCGCAAGTGGCTAAATTCAACACACCCCTCGAACTCGAACCTAGAACTTCTGCTGAGACTCGCCTTTGCGATTAACAAAGAACCATCACTGAAAATACTCAAGGAGGATCTCTGGACCCACCGGGATTCACTCGAGGCCCTCTTAGAATGGATCAATCACCGAACTCGCGCGTGATCTGCTCGAGCGTCGCCGTGAAACGCTCGATTTCCTTTTCAAGATTGTAATAGTGAACCGAAGCGCGGACGGTTCCCTTAACACCTAGGTGGCGCATGGCCGGCTGAGAGCAGTGATGGCCCGATCGAACAGCTATCTGAGCGAGCTCGTCCAGCATCGATGCAACATCGTGGTGGCCTAAACCGCTGATGTTAAAACTCACGACACCTCCCCGTTGCTCGACGTTGCGGGGACCATAAATCTTGATGTGCTCGATATCCACGATTTTCAGCATTTGCGCGGTCAGCTTTCTCTCGCGTTCGGCAATTCGCTCGATACCTATCTCAAGCACGTACTCGCACGCACGACCCAGTCCAATGATGCCCGGTATGTTTGGGGTTCCGGCGTCGAAAATTTGAGGCGGTTTAACCAAATCATATTTGTGTTTCTCGACCTGCTCGACGATGCCCCCTCCGACCAAGAGCGGTTCGAGTTCAGCTAGACGATCTTCGCGCGCGTAGAGAAAGCCAGTACCTTGGGGCCCCAGTAGCCCCTTGTGCCCAGGGGCGGCCAGGAAATCACACCCTAACTTTCGAACGTCGAGTGGCATGTGTCCAACCGATTGGGCTGCATCGACGAGGAAAAGTACATCATGTTCTTGGGCAAGCTTGCATATCTCCTTCACCGGCTGGATGCTCCCGACCGCGTTGGAAACGTGATGGGTGGTTATAAGGCGAGTTTTGTCATCGATTGCCGCCTCGATTGCAGCTGGGTCGATCAAGCACTCGCGCGATACCGGGACGAGCTCGAGCTTGACTCCCTGACGCTCAAGACGCTGCCAAGGAAGGAGATTTGAGTGGTGCTCGAGCACCGTTGTCACAACCTTGTCACCTTTTCGCAGCTTTAGTCTCTGAGCGACGATGTTTATCGCCTCGGTCGTGTTCTTTGTGTAGGCGATCTCCTCGGGCTTTGCGTTGATCACCTTGGCTATTTTCTCGCGAGTTGTTTCAAATTTCCCGGTTGCCCGCTTGGTCGCGCGGTATAAGCCCCTCCCAACGTTTGCGCTGTACTCGCAGAAGTACTCGAGCATTGCATCGAGAACGGGTTTGGGTGTGGGTGTTGTTGCAGCGTTGTCCAAGTAGATAATGCCCGTGCGCAAGAACGGGATATCAGCGCGAACTTGATCGACGCTCTTGCCCATGTTTATCCCAGAGGAACTAAAGCAGACGGGTAAGGTTTATCACCTGAACGTTGCCAACACCAGGGAGATTTGCGAGTTCCTGCTCTAGCGGATCGGTGCCACCCGCCGCATCCTGCACGACCGCAACGACGCGAAGCGCCTCCAGCCCAAAAGCTATCGGCTCGCGGGAAATCGAATGCACCTTGACACGCTCCTTTATCGCGGCCTCGAGGCGATCTAAATCAACCTCCGGACTCTCCGGCATCAGCCTTATGGTGACCGCAACTTCTCCCACTCGAACACCTCAAGGTCCCGTGAAGCCACAGCTCGGGCAGCGGTAGGGGTTGCTTAAACGCCGGCACTTTGAGCAGCGCCAGATCTCGGTGGAGCCGCAGCTGGGGCACGGGAAACGAGTTGCCCGCTCGCCCTGGGCTATCTCGCGGTTGCATGAGGTGCATACGTTTGCCATGGGTCTCGTCCTAACTTGGGTTTCAACTTTATAACAATCGTGGGGGCTTAGGGGAGTTCCTCCAAGGTGGTCTTGATATCAAGTTTTTCTTCATCGCGCAGTATCGTGATCTGCACCGAATCCCCGACCTTCCTAGACAGGACATTCTTACGTAGCTCCTCGATCTTTTTCACGGGTTTTCCGCTGAATTCTAGGATGACATCGCCCGCAGAGATCCCCGCGTGATCAGCTGGACTTCCCTCCACCACCCCAACCACAAGTACTCCCGTAACACTTGGGATGTCGTAGCGCTGTGCGACCGCCTCGTTGATGCTTATCCCGTTGATTCCAAGCCACGGAAACAAGGCCTTTCCATGCTTGATTATGTCTTCAGAGTAGCGAATTGCAATGTTTATTGGGATGGCGAACCCGATTCCTTGGGCGAACGGAATTATCGCGGTATTGATTGCTATCGCTTTACCGTTTTCTTCGATCAGGGGCCCACCGCTGTTTCCCGGATTTATCGCAGCGTCGGTCTGGATCAGGTCATCGAGTGTCCCAGACTCCGAACGGATAGTGCGGCCGAGGGCGCTTATGACCCCCGAGGTCACCGTGGGGCCTCCAGACAAGCCGAACGGGTTCCCTATCGCGAAAACTGGCTGCCCGACCTTGAGCTTGTCAGAGTCGCCGAACTCTACGGCAGGAAGTCCCTTGGCGTCGACTTTTATGACAGCGATATCAACACTAGGGCAGACCCCTACGAGTTCACCCTCAAGCATGTGCCCATCGGAAAATGTGACGGCGATACGCTCGGCCTCTCGGATCACGTGGCTGTTTGTTAGGATGTAACCATTAGGACTTATGACCGTCCCGGAGCCCATGCCTCTCACCGGGATCGGGCGGAAAAATATATCGCGGAAGCGTCTCAGAGTGTTCACGTTAACCACGCTCTTGCTCACTCGCTCGATCGCCTCGAGCACCGAGGGGCTACTTCCTGAACCCATGATAATCAGTGGACCTTTGTTCAACGTTGATAAAAAACTTCTCACGCTATCAAATTAAATCCTCAGAACAAGATTGATAGATGGGCCCGTAGTCTAGCTTGGATAGCATTCGCGCCCAAAGAGGACACAAGCCTGCGGAGCTTGCGGCTCGGGTTCAAATCCCGACGGGCCCGCCATTAAACCTTCAGTATTTTCATTAAATGACGCGCGTTATCGTACATGAAATAATTGTTGAACATTATGTAGACCTCCCGATGTTTTTTTGCTAACGTTTTAGCCTTTGTCGCCAGCCGTTTGAGTTCGGTGAACAAATACTTGTAGTTGTAATCATATTCGCGAGGGTTTAGCCCGTGCAACCGGATGTAAGCAATCGAATGCTTAGAGACCGGCTCGCGACGCATCAAATCAACTACGTACACGAGCTCGAGCCCTCCGCATAGCTTCGCGACCTCGTCTGGATGCTCCTTCCAGTCCCCGCGAGGTTCCCAAGCAAGTGCCAGCTTGCCTCGGTCGATTTTCGAGAAAAACTTGCGCATATTTTCGATATTTTCCGGTGTACATTTGAAGTTGGGTGGGCACTGGATTACACAAACTTTGGCGTCAAGAGCATCGGCAATTTCTTTGGTCCGCTCCCACGCTTTAAAATTATCTTTTGTTGGACGAAGCCATCCGTATTGCCTCCTTTTGAGTTCCTCTAGCTTTAGGCCTGAGCGTCGCCAAGTAGGACTTGTTGGCAAATGAGTAATCGCCTGCCATGCTTTGATCGAAAACTCAAACCTCTCTGGCGCCTCTGCACGCCAGCGCTCAGCAGTTTTAACCATGGGCAATTTATAAAATGTCTGCTGTACTTCGACGAGCGAGAATTTTTTCATGTAAGTCTTGAGGCCGCCTTTGAAGAATCCCCACCCACAACAGCCGACTTTGATTTTTGACATCTTTCTCAGAGGAGATTGGTGAGTAAATACTTAATTTTTTAGGCTTTGAGAGCGCTTCCAATTGCGGTGAGACAGTGCCCCAGAAGCACGAGGAGCTAATGGAGCTCGCTAAGCGGCGCGGGTTCATCTGGCCTTCCTTCGAGATCTATGGAGGTGTTGCAGGTTTTTATGATTTCGGACCGCTCGGGGCACTTTTGAAGAACAAGATCATCCAGAAGTGGCGTGAGTACTACGTTATTAAGGAAGGGTTCTTCGAGATAGATTCCCCCAGCGTTGTGTCTGAGGAGGTTCTAAAGGCGAGCGGGCATGTCAATCACTTCGTTGATGCGATGGTTGATTGTCAGAAGTGTGGTGCTGCATTCAGGGTCGCAGATCTCACGCGCGAGCAAACAGGTAAGGATATCGAGGGTATGCCTAAGGAGGAGATGAATCAGTTCGTGAAGAAGCATCAGGTGCACTGCCCGGACTGTGGCGGCACGCTGGGAAAAATTTTCGATTTCAACGCGATGTTTCGAACGGCGATTGGGCCCGGGAGCCAGCGCGTGGGCTACCTGAGGCCGGAGACTGCGCAGGGAATTTTCATCGATTTCAAGCGACTCCAGCGCCACGCGCGGGGCAAGCTGCCGTTTGGGGTGGTGCAGATCGGCAAGGGCTACCGCAACGAGATCTCCCCACGTCAGGGAATCATAAGGCTGCGAGAGTTCACGATGGCAGAGGCCGAGGTCTTCTTCGATCCCGAGGATTCTCATCACCCGAAGTTTTCCGAGTTGGCAGGAGAGCAGCTCAGATTTTGGCTGGCGAGCGATCAGCAGCAGGGCAAGGAAAAGCTAACTGAGGTAACGGCTGGAGGGGCTGTTAAACAAAAGCTCGTATGCAATGAACTCATGGCCTACTACCTCGCGCTCACCAAGCGCTTCCTGCTCGATCTGGGCATCCCGGGCGAGGCGATTCGGTTCAGAGAACAAACTCCAGGGCAACGAGCTCATTACTCCAGCGAGACATGGGACGCCGAAGTATCTACCGAGCGGTTCGGCTGGGTCGAAGTCGCGGGACTGGCCTACCGTACGGATTACGACCTTTCCCGCCACGCTCAGTTCAGCAAAGAGGACATGACGATATTTTCAGCGGATAAAAAGCGGAAAGTGCTTTGTCACGTGGTGGAGCCTTCTTACGGCATCGATCGCCCACTTTATTGTATGCTTGAGCATTCGTATGTGTCGGAGAAGAAGCGCAAGTATCTTCGGCTTAAGAAGGAGTTGGCCCCCATCGAGGTCGGTGTCTTCCCGTTACTCAACCGCGATAAAATGCCCGAGAAAGCCCGTGAGGTGTATGAAGGTTTGAAGTCAAAGGGGTTCATGGCTGAATATGATGACGCAGGGTCCATTGGACGCCGCTACGCACGCGCGGATGAGGTTGGGACACCTTACTGCGTGACCATCGATCATCAAACGCTCGAGGACGGTACTGCGACGATACGGAACCGTGACACAACAGACCAAATTAGAATCAACATCAAAGAGCTCCCCCTCATTCTACGCTCGTTGTTACATGATGAAGTCCTTTTTTCGGAAGCTGGTGCGCCCGTTAAAAAACCAGGTAAATCATGAGGGGCAACGCCACGAAGAGAGATACAAAGGTCAAGTAGAACACCATCGCCCCGTAGAGCTTGAGGTCTAGCTTGAAATTGTAGGCGAGGAAGATGTTGAAGATGGCGGGCGGCATTATTGCTTGAATGAGCGCGGGCTTGGGCGAGATATCGGTAGCTATACTCAACCCAGTGATCCCGATCAATGCAAAGGTCAGGATAGGACAGACGAGAAACCTTATTGCGCCCACAGTCACCAATTTCGACGCATACTTGCAGGGGTTGACCAGAGGCATCTGGTAACCGACGAAAATAAGCATTAAGGCGAAAAACGGCTTGGCGAGATAAACGTCAAATGTTTCCCTTACCACATCGGGCAGGTGGGCATGAAAACCGACGAAGAGCATCGCCGTTATGAGCGCTATGGTCGCTGGGAAGACCAACACGTTTTCTACCACGAAGCGTGGACTTACATGTCGCTTGCCTGCGGAGGCTGCGAGCGCCACCCCCAAGACTAAGTGCGGGATCCCTATCGCCACTGCGTAGAGGCTTGCGGGCCCCAAACCCCCGATTCCGACCATGGCGTAAACGAGGGGCAAACCGAGGTGAGTGACGTTCATGAACGCGGAGTTCAAGGTGACTGCTATGGTCGTTTTTCGGTTGTAGTGCATAAGAGCTGAGAGTCCCACCGCCAACACAAAGCAAACGCCCAACCCTATGAAAGCAAAAACTGCAGCGCTGCTGAATCCCAAGATAGCGCGCAGAGTGTAGCGGGCTATCGAGACGAAGACTACAGTGGGGAGCATCACCCAGAGAATGAGCACTTTGAGGTAGTGAAATGCCGGCTTAGCGAGCAGCCCCAAAATTTTGATACGGCTTGCGATAACCCTTGCGACAACCCCAAGGATGATGAGCCCCATCACGTAGAGGGCGGGTGTTAGGTAATCTCCGGGCATGGGTTTCACCAGCTAGCCTTTACTTGCTTGGTTCGATCCCCCTCAAAGACTGCTCGATTATCCCCAGTGCGACATCGCGAAATCACCGCGCGGTCTCGCTCGATGAAAGCTCTAGCCTTCGGCTTCAGCGACGTCATTATTACCTTCGGTTTTTTAATCTCTCCCACTCCATCATCTTCTAATTTCATCGCGCGCTTTGCCAATCGTTTTTTAGATTGATAAATATTTTGTCTCCACTGTTAACTAAAAAATATCCTTTTAAGTATAGATAAATTTAAATAGATATAAAATAGTATACATTTTAGGGGGGTGTCGGTTATGGATGGTAACGTAAAGAGGAGTATAGAAAACTTGTTTTTACAAGAAAAGCCAGTAAAAATCCTAATTTTACTAAAAATGGAGAATAAACCGCTTTATACGGCGATAATATCAAAAAAAATCGATGGCACATATGCACACACTTTAAATGTACTAGCTGAACTAGAAAAGCTCAAATTAGTCAGTTTTAAGGAGACGGGCCGAATTAAACTGGTGAATTTGACAGAACTTGGCGAAGAAGCCGCCGGAGCCCTAGAAAACTTAATCGATCTACTCAAGCTTGGGGAGGCAGAGGCAAGGGTCGATCAGATTTACGAGCGAGAGGTCAAAGGTCACTTGAGAGAGGAAATGAACAAAAAAGCGATATCTAAACAATTAGAAAAACATAAGGAGAATTTAAAGCTATTAACAGAAGGGCGGCCCCAAAATGTTTCGCTTTTCGCAAGAAAGCTATTAAAAAAAGTGGACGAAGTCGCTGCAGAGGTGCTCGGGTACCCGCCTAGATAAGAGATCTCTTCAAAAAAAAGATCAAATACCTCTTGCAGAGTAATTACCCGAAAGTAGGAATCTTCTCTCTTCGGATTTCATGTCCACTTCATCCCCATCGAGTGGGTCAGTTACCTTTTATAGAGTAATGTGGTAGGATTGGAAATCGGCCGTGGCGAGGCTAGATAACTTTTGATGAGTTATTAAGTTACCCAAGATAAGGTTTAAATATCAGAATTACTCATCAAAGAGTGAAGATTACTTTGCAAAGGTGATTATATGGAAGGAAGCGGTGTAGCAGATAGGATTTTGGCGCTGGCATACGGCAACCACCCAAAGAGCGCCTCCCTGAAACCGGAGGCATTGAAGGTGTTGAGGGCGTTGAGAGAGCAAAGCACTATGAGCATCGATCAGGTGATGAGGGTGCTAGGCTTGGACCAAAATTCCTCGGCTGGCCGTAAGCACTTCTACATCTTGATGAGACCCCTGCGGGAAACCGGGATGATCTCGACGAGGAGGATCGGCGGCAAGACAAGCTACTACTTGAGTTACGATGGCTTCAGCCAATTCCTGAGAGAGATCAGAAAGGAAGCTGAGTACTGGCTTACGCCTGAGGCGCAAGGAGAACCGGGCGTGAGATGAAGGAGGATTAGGCTTGGCCAAGAAAACTGGAAAAACAATCGTGAAAATGAGGCAACAAATGCGTGCTGCGAAGCTGGCGAGGCACAAGCGCGAGCTAGTGGAAGCTGGGGTGAACCTGAGCATGCCTAAGCCGTCTGTAGAGGCGCGGAGGGAGAAGGAAGAAGAGCTGAAGCGGCTGTATGTGGAGCTTTTTCCGAAAGACGCAGAGGTCAGACGAGAAGAGCAGGCCGAGAAGCTCCTTGAGCAACCGCCGGAGAAGCAACAGCCGGAGCGTAAGGAAGAAAAGCAGCTAGCTGAGAGTAAGCAACAGCCACAGCATGAGCAGCAGAAGCAAGCAGAGGAGCAGACACAGGCAGAGGAAAAAGAACAGACGGAAAATGAGGAGCAGGCGGAAGAGTCCCAAGAGAAGTAAGGGGAACAGTCGGACTGAATACCCTGTGGGCTAACCGGCGAGCTACCCTGAGATAGACACCTTGGGCACTCCCGGTATTTCCTCGCCTCCACTCGTGATGTTAAAAATTGGTGCTCCCAGCTCCTTGACGAGCCACATCAGCAACTCTTTACAAATCTCGAATTTCATCAGCTTGCGCTCGATGTTTTTGCGGCCCGAGTATTTGCCAATTTTGGAACCTAAGTCCATGCCTGCCAAGTATATCTTGCTAGCCCTAAACTCGTGTGCCATGAAGGCAGCGCGATCCCCGTCCGTGAATCCCCCGAAGTTGAAGAGCTTGCCGAACGGCTCCACCTGAGTCGTGCTGATGACTCGCTTCTTCAGATTCGGCAAAATTTTGCGTACCTGTATAATATTATCGCCATGTGCATGAACGACAAGCCATGCGCCTCGATTCCAGGCTTTGAACTGATCATCGACGTTGCCATCTAGGTCGGTGACGATGATTTTGGGGTCGCGATACTTGATGACCGCAGAAGTGGCACCATCTGCAGCAATCAGGACTTTGTCTAGATAGCCAGCTCGCTCCAACTTCTCGAGGTCAATATCGAGCGAAGGTCCTGCACCGAACACGATGCATTCGCGCCCACGAATGAGATTCATCAGCTCTTGAATGCTCAGGTCGGGTAGGAGGTCGTTGATTACCCTAGCGGCATCCTCATCTGCCTTTTTGTCCAAATTCAGTTGACGCACAGCCTTCTCATACCAAGGGCGCCAGAGTTCCCAACGCATATGTTTCAGCCCACGACTTTCAATGTGATCTCTTTCCCTCGATGGTTGTAAGCTTTCCAAGAATGTTCATCGTATGGGAAAGCGGAGATGATGTGTATGTATCCGAACTTCGCGAACAGTGTTAGGTCATCCCCAGAAGGCGAGGCATTTGTAGAGGGGTGACTGTGCACCGTGCCGCAGGCGCTCGGGTCGATCGGGAGCATGTGGAGCCTGAGCACTGCTGATTCGTCAGATGAAAGCGTTCCGGGTAGCAGGAGCACCTCCTTGACCACATCTCCAGCAGCGCGCAACACTCCTGCGAATTCATTAGGGTGACTGGAGCGAGAGGCCCCTAGAATGAACCTCAATGTTTCTCTGTCTATGCAGGAAATTCGCGTCATCCACTCAGCACTCACAACATGCCATATGCACTTTCATATCCCGCGAGGGCATCCATCCAAGTCTGTTCTTGTTGCTGGTATATGTCGTAGGGAACATTTTCAAAGTAACCCCATGTGGCGTCCGCGAACGTCCATCCCGCGTCTGGCAGATATACTTGGGCCCAAGCATGCGACCCAATTGTTCTCCCATCAGGTATTGTGCCTTTCGTGAAGGGCTCCAAGCCGGCGGGGGGGCTCCACTCACCGGTGATAACGATCCATCCGCCCATTCGCTTCACTGGTATCTCAGCCGTTCGGAGCAATGCGAGGTAAGCGTTAGCGTAGTCTCTGCACTGCCCCTTCCTGCCTGTTAGCACTTGTTCAGAGGTTGGCGGGGAGATGATAAGCGTGTAAGTGATGTTGACATTGAGCCAATCAGAGAGAGCGTTTGCGTATGCCCTGTTGTCATAATCGGGTTGATAAACATTATCCAGCACTTCGTTCACCATTTGGGTACCTGTAATCACATAGTTGTCGGGGAGCAGGAAGTACGCGTAGTTTGCAGGCACCGAGGTGTTTCCCCACGACAGCTGACCTGAAGGTGAGGGCACCAACATAATCGAGCCCGGCAATGTCCCGCTATCCTCATAGGCGGACAAGATTCTGGTGAAAGTCAACAGAGCGTCTCTAAATCTGATTTGCCCTCGTGGAGTGGTGATCACGCCGGGCGCTATTCCAGTGGATGCTATATCCCAGCAGACATCATCTGCTAGCATCATATATTCGGCTTGGGATAGCAACCCCAAAAAGGCCTCTAGATCTCCATCCTCGCTGCTCGGGCCAGTGACAGAAATTGTTGGTGGTTGTGAGGCAGGGCCCGGCAGGGTCAAGCTAACAATGGCATCAGCGGTGTAATACAACAATTGGGCGGGGGAGAAGGAATACTCCGACTGTCCGACAAATATCGAATATTGCTCATCAAGCTCGCGTCCATACTTTAAATCTAGGCGGAGGTGCCCGAGGGAGCTAATGAATGACCAATCGTCCGTCGGGAAAGCGCCGTCATACTCTATTGTTTGAAACTGGATATTTTCAAGCAGTTGTTCAGCGGTCAGCGTTATCTCATTCTTCGTTGAGAACAGGTCTATGCCGTTTTCAACAATAGCGGGCCTCCCCTCGATTTGTTCGGTGCAAAAAGAGGCTTCCCCGTAGGATCCGCCACCATAATCGACTATATACGAGGTGTTGATTTGTGGACTAACAACGTTTTCTGCGCCCTCTGGCAAGACGACGATGGTTTTTGTGTAGAAATAAGAGTGGGCATTTTTAGAGATATTTTGGTATACTATCCAAGAGGAATAAAGGTCGGCGATTATGTCTTGGGCAACGCTCTGATTGTCAACCCAGTCAAAAGATATTGTCCAATGGTTGTCTCTTCTCCGAGCGATGTCAGGTATTTTCCACGTCATAGTAATTTTGAAGTTCTCTTCTGCAGCGAGTCCAGTTACCGTGCAAGTAATATTTTCTACATCTAATCCAACTTTAGCCCAGCCGCTCCTTATGGACTCTGAATAAGATTGTTCAATAACACTTGTACCAATCTGTATAACCGCGAGTTTCAGAGCATCGGCTAATTTTGAGGGTAGCAATTGCGCTGTAAATTGGCACGTAGCATCCCCTTGTTCATCGACATAAACGTATGTTTCATGGACTTCCTCAAATTTTTCGAAACTCTCGTCCTCTCCTTCCGGCAAACCATACAAATAGAGGAAAGCGATGGACAGGGACGCTATTAGAACGATCAATATGGTAGCCAAGATAAATTTCCTATTTAGTGTCAACTTATTGCCTTCCGCCAGAATTATTTTTCAAATCGTTTCTAACTTTTCGGGTTGCCTCAACCATAGCTTTGAGCTTATTCACAGCTTCTTCTTGTGTCCGCGTCTTAAGCCCACAGTCAGGGTCGATCCAGAGCTGCTTGGGTTTCAAAACCTCAAGGGCCCGCCGAATGCGCTGCTCCACCGTTGCTGTGTTTTCAACTACATGCGAATGTACGTCTACCACACCGAAAGAGAGATCTTTGTTGAAGGAGTGTTTGTGGAATAGCTCAACCAAGTCGAGATCTGAGTTCGACATCTCAAGGTCGAAGTTGTCAACAGGAAGTTCCAGCATCTCTGGGTAGATGAACTCAAATGCTCCATAGCAGATGTGGTTGATGAAATAGGCATCAACACCTTTTGTGACCACCTGCATCGCTTCAATCGCGAACTCCGGTAGCTCCTCTGGGCGGGCCGAGATCGCTGGCTCATCAACCTGGATTATCTTCGCTCCTGCCTTCGCCAGTGCTTTGACCTCCTCGTGTAAAGCTTTCGCCAGCGCCAAGCAGGCTTCTCGGCGACTTGGGTAGTACTCGTTGAACGACCAGTCCATCATCGTGTAAGGCCCAGTGACCATTCCCTTGACAGGTTTGCTTGTCAGTCCTTGGGTAAATCGCCACCAATCCACGGTGATCGGCTCCCGCCACTTTACCTCGCCCGTGATGATCGGTTTTCGGTAGTAGCGGTTGCCATAGCTCCTAACGAGCCCGCTTATCTTGAAGCCATCTAAGTTGTTCGCGAAGTACGTTGCCATGTCGCCTCGGTACATCTCCCCGTCAACCAGCACGTCCAATCCTACCTTTTCCTGGAGCTCCATCCACTCGCGCGTGGCCCGCTCTTCAAGCTTTTTGAGTTCTTCAGCGGTTAATTTCTTGGCAGCGAATTTTCGTCTGGCCTCGAGTAAATAAGGTGGCTTAGGGAAACTCCCAACGGTCGTGGTCGGCAAGAGAGGCAGCTTCAGGCCAAGACGTTCCAACTTCTCTCGCATCATATCAGCTTCCTTGCTTTTTCGGCAATTGACACCATGTTTTGAAGTTTCTTGAAGGCGATCACCCGGGGCAAGTAGTCCCCCAACCCGCATGAAGGATTGAGATAAACACGCTCACTTTTG
This sequence comes from Hadarchaeota archaeon (SeqCode), assembly GCA_964433595.1. Classification (GTDB taxonomy): domain Archaea; phylum Hadarchaeota; class Hadarchaeia; order Hadarchaeales; family Hadarchaeaceae; genus DG-33. Next base: position 22,385 of record CAYSRF010000003.1, read on the forward strand.
ACGGCTGGCAGAATTAACTTCAGAACATCTATTACTTCATTTTCTCTCTCAAGTCTAGTGTTCCGTCCGTCGATGAGCCCCACCCCAAGTTCCTTTTCGCAGCCAAAACTGGCAATCGCTTCAGGCAGCTTCGGGCTGTATGTACAGTCGAGGCCGAGCACGTCCACCGGGAGTTTAAGGAGTTTTTGATAAAGGGGCACCACATCACCAAAATACGTGTAGAGAGCAACTCTTGATTTTCCTTTTTCAGCCACGACTTTCTGGACAGCTTTTTCGAAAACTTGGAAATCGGCCGGGTTTTTCAGGATAGCGGGTTCATCAATCTGGATGAGTTCGGCCCCTGCCTCAGCGAGTTCTCGAACTTCTTGAGAGATCACCGAAGCGAATTCATCCACGAGCGGCTGGAACCCATCGCCGCGACGGTTGATAGACAGCCTCGCAAGTGTATATGGTCCTGTCACCACGGGCTTCACGGATTTTGAAATCCCTCTTGCGAAAGTAAATTCACGTTTTAAAATAGATTCACGCCTCACAAGCTTACCCCTGATGACCGGCTGACGGAAGTAAAAGTTCGTGTCGAAAAACCTGAGTAAACCGTTGATCTCGCACCCATCGAGCTTGCGGGCGAAGTGAGAGATTGGGTCGTGCCACCGTACCTGCCCGTCGGTCACCACATCGAGCCCAGCTTGCACTTGCTCTTCGATAACCTCCCGCGTCACCTCATCTTGAATGCGCTCGAACTCCCCGCTCGAGATCTCGCCCCGCTCCAACTGCGCGTAGGCTTGGCGATGCCGTTGGTGTTCAGGGCGGTCGCCTATTCGGGGATAACTCCCTGTGCTTGTGGTGAGCAATTCCATTTGATCCCATGCGATATTTGTTCGAAAGTTAAATATGTCTCACTCCCATCGCTCTAAGTTCCTGTGTGTCATAGATAATTTTTTAATGGCATGATGTCCTGTCTAAGTGGGATTAAAGTTGAAAGTTGGTAGAAAATTTGTCCCCCATCCGAACTTGAAAAGAGTCTACTACACTTACCTTGCTATTTTAGCGATTCCGTTGCTCATCGGGACTCTGCTACCGATCTGGTCCGTATACACTTTTGCTCCGGATGCGTGGCAAGTAGGTTGGGCTTACCTTTTCATACCGCTAATCGTAGTGCTAGTGATTTTGAGTTTCATAGCTTACTGGATTTCAAAGTATTACGGCTCGATTTCCTATGCGCTCAAAGAAGATGAGGTAATGGTGGAGCGAGGAGTATGGTGGAAGATGAGGCATGTTGTTCCGTATGCGCGCGTGATGTCGGTCGATATCGTCCAAGGACCGATTTCTAGGCGCTTTGGTGTTGGCTCCGTGCAGGTGCATACAGCCGGCTATACCGGCAGGAGGGGCGGAACTGCGGGCCCCGGCGCTAGGGGTGCCGAGGCAGCCATCTGGGGCGTGCCCAATTTTGTGGAGATAAGGGATGCAATAATCGGGCTCGTGAGGGGAAGACCCCTTTTTGGAATGCCTAGGGTTGCGGCTCCTGACATAGGCTCGGAGATGCTGAAAGAGCTGAAGAAGATAAGAAAAGCTGTTGAGAAGTAATTCGGAGGGGCGACGATGGGGGAAGGCAGCGGATATGGAAAGGTAATCATGTTTAACGAACATTTTGTCGTCTATAATGTGCCCTCAATCGTCTCTGCAATTGATAAAGCGACAACCGCCACTGTTGAGCGTTCAGGGGAATCGGGCTGGACCTTGGACGATTGCAGACTAGCCACTCCCGGTTACAAGGAGGAAAAATTCGAACAGCAAAAGGAATCGATCGAACGAATACTAAAAGCCGCGGGGATTGATTCCTCAGAAAACATCAAAATCACACTTGGCGGAGATTTGGTCGCGGCTAGTGGGATAGGGGCGAGCGCGGCCTCCTGCACCGCAATCGCTCGAGCGTTGTCAGACGAGTTCAACTTGGGGCTCTCAGATGAGCGGATAAATGAGCTAGCCTACGAGGGCGAGAAGGGATATCATGGAACCCCCTCGGGAATTGACAATACCGCGGCGACCTATGGGGGATTGATCTGGTTTGTGCGGGGGGAGCCGAATGTGATGGAGAGGATAAAAATCAAGCTTCCAGTCGAGGTGGTGATGGGAAACACAGGGCTAGTCGCCAACACAAAAGCGGCGGTCGCGGGGGTTCGCGAGCGGAAGGAAAAATATCCGGAAAAATATGGTAAGATATTTAAAGAGACGGAGGGGTTGGCATACAAAGCTCGAAAAGCACTTGAGAGTTATGATTTGGAGACGGTTGGGAAATGCATGGATGAAAATCATAAGCAGCTGCAAGCGATCGAGATCTCGTGCAAGGAGCTCGACTTTTTGGTTGATTTGGCGCGGAAGCAAGGCGCCTTCGGGGCAAAAATGACCGGAGGGGGCCTCGGGGGAAACATGGTCGCGCTTACTCCGGGAAAAGAGTTACAGGAGAAGGTAGCGCGAGCGATGGAAAAGAAGGGCTTCGAGGCCCTGAGGACGAGGATAGGGTGATTTCGTGAACTTGCGGGAGTTCATCGATATTTTAGATGGGAAGGGGCTTTTGGTGAAAATTGAGAAGCTTGTAGACACCAAATACGAGATGGCAACTGTAATGAAGATGCTTGATGGGAAACCGATCCTTTTCAAACAGGCCAAAGGATTCTCGATGCCCGTGGTGGCGAACATCTGCTCCTCAAGGGAGTTGATCACACTGGGATTGGGCATCAAGGAGAACGAAATTATAAGTAAGCTGACGGAAGCCGTTGATCACCCGAAAGAGCCGAAGGTTGTAAAGGCGGAGGGTTACAAAGAGGTCGAGGTAGATCTCACGAAGCTCCCGATCCTGACTCACTACGCTTTGGACGGGGGACCATACATATCTTCAGGCGTCGTCGTGGTGAACGACCCCGAACTCGGTCTCAACGCCTCATATCACCGGATGATGGTCATAGAAAAGGACAAGCTCGTAATTCGAATACTCCCACGACACTTCGACGAATTCCTGAAACGCGGGGACCGAGAGTTCGCTATTTGCATAGGAAATTCCATGCCGGTTCTGGTAGCCTCCGCGGTCTCGGCAGAGCTCGGAAAGAGCGAGCTAAGCATCGCGAATGCTCTAGCGGAAACGAATATAATTGAGCTAGCAGGCCATAAGGTTCCTGAGTCTGAAATAATCATTATTGCCGAGATGACGGGCGAGGAGCACGATGAGGGGCCTTTCCTTGACCTGACCGAGACCCCCGACATCGTGCGCAAGCAGCGGGTGGCGCGGATCAAGCAAATATTCACGAAAGAGAACCCACTCTACCACGCGCTGCTTCCCGGGGGCCTTGAGCACAAGTCCCTGATGGGTATGCCACGCGAGCCGACGATATTCAGGGAGGTCAATAAAGTCTGCGAGTGCAAGGATGTCTTGATAACCCCTGGGGGCTGCTCTTGGTTGCACGCGGTCGCGAGCATAAGGAAGAAAAATCCGGATGACGGGAAGAAGGCGATAGAAGCAGCTTTTCGCGGACACAAATCGCTGAAGCACGTGTGGGTGGTGGACGAGGACATCAACATCCACAATCCGAACGAAATAGAGTGGGCGATGGCCACACGGTTCCAAGGTGATCGAGATATCGTCACTAAAAAGGAGAAAGGATCCTCCCTCGATCCCTCTTCAGAACTTGAAACGCGCATGACGACCAAGATGGGCTTCGACCTGACCATACCCGCGGGGAGAGACCCGAAGGATTTCAAGAAGCCGGAACTTCCTCTAAAATTAGATGTTAAGGATTACTTGACGTGATCGCGTGAACCTGACAAAAGAACAGGAAAGGATGCTGAGCGGGGAACACGGGGAAGTCATCGAGCGAATGTTCAGGCTTCTCGTGCGCTTGGGCGACATCTACGGCGCTGACCGCATGATTCCCGTGGGGTCAGTCCAAGTCGCGGGTGTTTCCTACAAGTCGATAGGCGACCCTGGACTGGAATTTCTTGAAGATATCGCGAGGAAGGGGGCTAAGGTTCAGGTGCCGACAACCCTGAACCCGCCCGGCATGGACTTGGTGAACTGGAAGGAGTTGGGTTTCCCAGAAGATTTTGCAAAAAAGCAATTGAAGATAATGGATGCTTTTCGGAAGATGGGGATAATGATGACCGCTACTTGCACTCCATACTTGGTTGGCAACCTGCCGCGCTTCGGGGAGCACATCGCATGGTCTGAGTCATCCGCTGTTTCCTTCGCTAACTCGGTGATAGGGGCACGCACTAACCGCGAGGGTGGACCATCTGCACTTGCGGCGGCGCTCTGTGGGGTGACGCCAAACTATGGGTTGCATTTGGATGAAAAACGGAAACCGACCGTTGTTGTTAAAGTCAACGCCGAGCTCAACGACAACTCGGATTTCGGCGCCTTGGGCTACCACGTCGGGAAGCTCGTCAAGAAAGGAATCCCGTATTTCAAGGGGATCAAGGACGCAGATGTCGACCGACTAAAGGCGCTAGGGGCCGCGATGGCAGCGTCGGGTGCGGTCGCTCTGTATCATGTAGAGGGGTTGACACCTGAGGCTGGTTTCATGGACACAAAGGGGCTCGAAACTATAGAAGTGGGAGAAAAGGAACTGAAGGAAACCTACAAGACACTCAACACTGGGAAGGATCCAGATATCGTGATTCTTGGCTGTCCCCATGCCTCGCTGAAGGAGATCGCGACGCTCGCCTGCAAGCTTGAGGGGAAACGCCTCCGAAAACCGCTCTGGATCTGCACCTCGCGCGTTACCAAGGAGGCCGTGACTCGCATGGGCTTCACCGAAATTATAGAAAAAGCCGGGGGGGAGGTGGTGGCCGACACCTGTACCGTGGTCTCCCCCATCGAACGCATGGGGTTTAAGACCACGGGTGTCAATTCTGGGAAAGCGGCGAACTACCTTCCTGGGTTCTGCAAGCAACAGGTCGTGTTTAAGAGCATCGACGATTTGCTGGAGGGACAAACTGCATGAAGGGTCGGACGATTAGCCCAGGGAAGGCTCGAGGCGAGGCTATAGTTTCGAAGGAGCCGATAGGTTTCTACGGCGGGATAGACCCGAAAACTGGCGTGGTCATCGAGAAAGGACACGAGCTCGAGGGCAAATCTGTGAAGGATAAAATCTTGGTATTTCCTCAGGGAAAGGGCTCCACGGTCGGTTCATACGTTATTTATGGTATGAAAAAGAATGAGGTGGCGCCAGCCGCGATAGTTAACAAGGATACGGAAACGATTGTGGCGACGGGGGTCATCCTAGCGGGGATACCTTGCGTCGATGGAATTGACATCGACAAAATCAAGACTGGGGATAAGTTGAAAATCGATGCGGACGAGGCGACGGTTGAAGTTGAGTAAAATGACCGGACCAGCTAAAAGTAAAATTGAAATCAAGGCAAAAATTTACATCCACAAGCGTGACCCACTCACACGTTCTAAAATCCCTCACATTGACATCGAATCGCCGATACTGAACGAGATCATCAAGCCGAACGAGGCAACATTTGTCAGTGGCAAGCATGGAGGCGTGTTCATCGGGCTGAAGCGGGAGATGTTGGCGCGGCTTGATAAAGTTCTGAAGGAGTTAGAAAGGTAGGTTGGGGAGTTGCTTTAATTTCCCCAACCTTTTTGACTTCAGAGTCCATCCGAGATAAAAAGATATACCCACCGACAACCCAGAAAGCTCAAGCGGTTCTATGAAAATGTATTTGGATGGAAAACCAAGAAATCCCAAGTATTAATTGGGGTTTGGCCGTCCTTTTTGAACTGATGTAGCTTATTAAAGCGACCCGCAGGTTCTTACAGTAGTAAAAATGGCAGCGATAACAATATGAGTATTATAATGTAAACTGCAAATGTCGAGACGATTTCCTTTCCGTTCTTCGGCAAGTTACTCTTGAATAGAATTCTGATAGGGGCCGTAATCGCTGAGGAAATAAACTTGGGGAGAGGCAGCATGAAAGGAGAACTCTCTCGATACCTTGAATAACTTTTACCATATAATTTAACCATTTTAATTTCCTCTCTCAATGCGACACAAATTACTGCTAGGGATGTAATCAACCATGGAAAGCTCGCTCCCGGATTTATGCCTCCAAAAGGTACTGGGGAAAGGGATGCAAGCAACATGACTCCGTAACTCCATATGAGGAAGCCTAAGTACTGAGGATGCCTTGAATACTTGTAGATCCAGAAATCAAATATTTTTCTTCTTTCGAATTTCCCGTAGAACCAAGTAATCGTGCCCAAAATGAAAACAAAAATACCTAACCCTATAGCCAAAGTTGATATGGGCACTCCGATCTCTACTCCTATTAGTCTAAACGGGTACGCTATGACCATATACGGAAGGTAGACGACATCTCCCAGCTTCAAGAGGTCTATAGAAGAATCCAAAAAAGGCATCCATAGGGCCCTCAGTACCCCAGAGCCAGCGAGAAAGAACATTGATGCGGCAAAGTAACCGAAGGTTGGTATGAAAAAGGCAATTGACCCCATGGAGGACAGACCTCTTTTACCTTTTATGAAACCCACAACTATCAAGGATAAAACAACCCCAAGGCAAGCATAGCCTATTGGCCTTACATTTCTCAGAAACTCCTCTGCACGCTCAGGTTCTGCCCATTGACTAATATCTGGAAAATGAGCCCTTAGTACGTTGTTAATTACATAGGGAATCTCCAAAGTAACAAAAGTCAAAGCTAGGGTGAACACAACCGCCAAAAGGATTAAAATGAGGAGTTTTGAATTCATTCTAATCATCTTGACTCCTCACTCTTGTTTAATCAGACGCATTTAAATTTTGTTTCACGAAAGTAACATATAAAAAATAAAAAAACCTATTTTTCATGTCCAAATCGTTTTTTGAACGCATGGACTTAGTTTTAAGTCTTTCTGATGTTTGCCCAACTCTCTGACTCATCAAATTAAAGGGTTCTGAACCAAAATAAAAGTGGGGAGAAATTGGGCGTAGTTTTCAAACCCGAGGACGTGCTTAAGGGACGAAGGCACATGCTCAAGAAGGCTGCCAGAGATTTGGCCCCCGGGCAAGTAGAGCGGGTAGAGGGCATCCTACAAAGATGGGATGAAAAATCCAAGCAGGAACTTGTAAAACTCCTAGGCGAGGAGCGAGCGAGGCGCTTACTGGCCGATTTGGGCATATTCTAGTTGTGTTCAAAAGTTCAATTCTAAAAGTTTAATATCGAGCTACCAAATTTTACTCGGGCCCGTGGTCCAGTGGTTAAGACATCACCCTCACACGGTGGAAACCGGGGTTCGAATCCCCGCGGGCCCACCACTTTTTGAATGTGAGTCCTTTACGGGAAAGGTATACACAATGTATCAACTAGTTACCGAAGAAGAGCAAAAACGATTTATTAAACAACTGTGGAGTAGGCCATGGTGATGCAAATTTTTAATGAATTAGAAGAGAAGGAGAAAAGGATACGAGGTCTGCTTGAAAGGGAGAAATTGGACGCCGTAGCGCTGTTCAATCTGAACAACTTTTTCTGGATAACTGGAGGCGCGGACTGCCATGTGGTCAACGCCACCGACAAAGGCTCCACAGCAATTGTAATAACCAAGGACGAAAAGCACGCGGTCACCTCAAACATAGAGGCAAACCGAATCATGGCCGAGGAATTGGAGGGGAAAGGTTATCAAATGACCTCCTTCAACTGGCATGAAAAAAATCTCACTCAAGCCGTCCAGCAACTAACGGAAGGAATGTCAGTGGGATCTGATGTGACTGTTCCGGGATTGAAACTCATTGAGGATAAACTATGCAACTTGCGACTAACACTCATGCCCGGGGAAGTGGCTCGGCTCAGAAAGCTAGCCAAGGAAGCCTCAAAGTGCATGGAAATTACATGTTTGGAGATTAAACAGGGGGACACGGAACACCTCATCGCATCAAGACTCAGCTCTGAACTATTGCAACGCGGCATCACACCTTCGGTAGTCCTCGTTGGCACGGATGAACGCATCTTCAAGTACCGGCACCCCATACCCACACATAAGCAAGTGAAGAAGTATGCGATGGTAGTTGTGGTGGCCCAAAGATGGGGACTTCATGCCGCCCTTACTCGGTGTGTATACTTTGGGTCCCTGCCCCAAGAAATTCGGCGAAAACAGAAGGCTGTAACGAAAGTTGACGCTGCATTTATTCTCAATACTAAGCCTGGGGTTGAAGACTCCCAAGTGTTGAGAAAGGGAATACAAGCTTACGCTGAAGTGGGTTTTCCCGATGAGTGGAGGCTGCATCACCAAGGCGGCGTGATTGGTTACCAGCCTCGGGAGTATGTGGCCACATTAGACACCCACCAGATCATTAAGGTCAATCAGGCAGTAGCTTGGAACCCCTCAATCACGGGCACAAAATCAGAGGACACAATTCTCGTGATTGGGGATAAACCAGAAATTTTAACTGAAAGCATTGATTGGCCAACGATGACAGTAACTATCGAGGACCAAGAAATACTTCGCCCCGACATCTTGACTAGAAAGTAACCTCCCCTGTGTATCCGAACGATTTGAGGCTTGCGAGGGAACAATTGGGGAACAACGCAATTAGGCTGTCCATGGATTGGAGTATAGATTAGTATTTTCTAGTATCCACTGCTAAGATTTCTTCGAAAGCTTCAGCATATCAGAATAAATGCACCGCTTGAGCGAAATCTTCGGTGAGCGCTTCGGCTTTTCGACGAGTTCGACCCCAGCTCCCCTTATGACGACAACGGGCACTCCCTCAGCGGCTTCCCCCATCACGACCTGAGCCGCCGTGGCAAGCTGGTCCGCGAGCGCCCGAAATGTTATGCGGAGCGGCTTGCCGTAGAGGTCGTGCTGTCCACGGCAGTCTACGACAGGTTCCAATCCCGCCACCCCTATCGCTTGACCAACGGTCCCCAGGCGAAGGGGCTTGACGTTGCTGTCGGCGATGATCACGCCAATCCTAGCGTTCGTCCTCCGTGCGATCGTTCGCTGCAGTTCCCTCGCGGCGCGGTTTGGGTTTGTGGGCATGAGCACGACATGGCCGGGTGGGGCATTTGAGCTATCCACCCCCGCGTTCGCGCAAATCACTCCGCTCTTCAATGTTAGGATAACGTCCTTCGAAATGTTAAGCACACGGCTCGCCTCGCGCAGCACGATCTCGACAAACTCTGGGTCCTGACCGCTCTTCGCCGCAATTTTCCTAGCGCGCGCCGATGGACGGACCCTCACGAGTTCTCGCATCCGCCCCTGCGCAGTCGCGACAACCTTCGAGGAGATCACGATGATATCTCCATCCCGAAGGCCGCCAACCTGCTCAGCCGCTCTCGCTATCATCGCCGGCAGGTCGTCGCCGGACTTGATCAGCGGCATTTTCAAACCTAGAACTCTCATCCCATCCCTTCTGCATCTCGAATCGCTTCGGCCAACCGAACGGCTTGAAGTGTTTCTTTCACATCATGAGTCCGAACTACGCTGGCGCCGTTGAGCACAGCTATCGCAGTCGCGGCGAGCGAGCCTACGAGACGATCGGCTGGGTTGGGCAAGTTAAGCACTTTGCCGATGAAAGTTTTCCTTGATATCCCGACGCAGATTGGGCGTTTCAATCCCTTCAGCCTCCCGAGTTCAGCTATGATTTGTAAATCAAAAAAAGTTGCGGCAGGGTAAGCCCATTTCCCGTGCGGCTCGTTCGCGCGTTCACCTAGCCTTTTGAGTCTAGCTGGCCAATATCCAATCGCTGGGTCGAGGACGACTTTTTTGAGTGGAATGCCATGCTCGCGGCATATGTGCAGACTTTCCCCGAGGACTTGGCGGATCTCATCGATTTTGTAGACATCTCCAGGGGCGCGCTTTGTCGCCATCAGCACAGCTGAGCAACCAGCGCCAGTGATGACCTCAGCCATCTTGGGATCCGACTTGAGCCCGCTGATGTCGTTGATCACGGTCGCCCCGGCACTGATGGCCGCCTCTGCAATTTCTGCTCGTTGAGTGTCGGCCGAGATGGGGGCATCGAACTCGCGAGCCATAGCTCTGATTATCGGGATTAACTCACGCATTTCTCGTTCAGCCGAGATCAGTTTCGACCTAGGCCCAGTGCCCATCGCCCCTACATCGATGATGCGGGCGCCCTCCTTGATCGCTTTCGAAACTCTTCCAACGGCTTCTCGCTCACCTCGTACGATTGAACCCTTGTAGAAGGAGTCAGGACTCAGGTTGAGAGCATAAATTATTGCCACGGGCTCGCAGTCACCGACTTCCACCTTGCCCAGCATCGCTTCTGCCACGTGTCCACGCTCGGCTAGAACTTATGCAGTATGAATAAAGCTTTGATGTAAAAGGGCGCAATAAAAATTCGTTTTCTTTCTTCATATAAAATAAATATCTGGTGGCAAGGGATCTGCGGTGAAGTATCCACACAAAAACTTCACAAACTTTTAAACCTGACATTTACAATCGCTAACTGGGTTCAGGATGAAGCTTCACTCAAGGTGATGAGGATGGTCAAAGTATTCAATGATCTCATAAAGGAAGTGACAACCCCAGGTTACTGCCTCGCCTGCGGGGCATGCGTCGCCTCCTGCCCATATGAGTGTCTTGCGATGGAAGGGGAAACGCCAGCTTTAAAGAAGGCGTGCTTGAACTGCGGCATATGCTACGAGGAGTGCCCGCAGGTGATTGACCCGAAGCAGCTCGAGCGAAAAATTTTCGGACGGAGGTCGTCGGACGAGGAGGTGCTCGGCATCTATCGACAAGCGCTTTCGGTCGAGACGAGGTCTCCCGACATCAAGACGCGCGCCCAAGATGGCGGGGCGGTTACCACACTTTTGGCATCGCTCCTCGAAGATGGGTTCATCGATGGCGCCATCGTGATGGGTGTGGGGTCCCTGCCGTGGCAGCCCACCCCGAGGGTTGCGACGATCCGCAAGGAGCTCATCGAGTGCGCGGGTACGAAGTATGCAATGGGACCGCTCTTCTTGGGGCTGCGGGATGCCGTCGACCTGTACTACTGCTCGCGAGTGGCAGTCGTTGGCACGCCTTGTCAGATCGCCGCCTCGCGCCGGATGCAGCTATCGAAGCTAACCAACCGCCGCTTGAGTGGGACGATCGTGCTCCACTTGGGGTTATTCTGCGAGCGCGCCTATGAGTACGAAAAATTTTTTAGAGGCATCGTCCAGAAGCAGCTCCGCACCCCCCTTCCTGAAGTCGTGAAGTTCGACATTAAACGGGGGCGGTTCATCATCTATCGCAGGCACAAACCAAGGCGCGAGCTGGTTCTAGAAGCGGTGGAACGATACGCTTGTCAGCCATGCAAAGTGTGCATGGACTTCGCGGCTGAACTTGCGGACATCTCGGTGGGTTCGGCCGGGTCGCCCCTCAGCAGGTCTACGGTGCTCATCCGGACGCAAACTGGCTCCGAGGCTTTCGATATTGCTCGAAGGTTCAGGGGACTTGACGTGCTCGAGCTTGAGAAGGTCAAGCCCGGTATCGATGCAATCAGAAAGACCTCGAAGGAGAAGAAGCTCAAGGCTGCGAGGGAACTCCATCGGATCAAGCTGCAGGGGAAACCCCTACCGACATGGACGCAGAAACAACCGCCAGCTCCTAAAGAAGAAGAACTTTTGCAATTGATTGCACAGCTTTAGCCGGCTCGGGCCCCATCGGTGACCCTATCACCGTGCGGGTTATGCCAAAGCGTTTCAATTCCTCGATGCGCGCGGCGAGTTCATCGACTGTACCGCAGACCGAAAATGCATCTATCATGCGTTCGGTTACCGCCGCGCGGGCCTTTTTCAGTTCTCCAGCCTTGAGCAGGCGGCGGATCGACTCAACCTCCTCGACTTCGATGCCGTGACGTTCGAGCGATGTGCGGGGGGCTGACGAAGTCACGAACGAAACAACCCCGCGAGTTGCGTCCCTCGCTTTCTTCACATCACCCCCAACCGACACAACTAGATACGCAACGAAATCGAATGTTTTAGAGGCCTTCCCGCTCGAGCGCAGTCCCCTCTTGATGTACCCGATGCACTCTAGGATGTCATCGGGGTGTGAGGCGTTAATGAGGGCTCCATCGGCGACCGAGCCCGCGAGTTCAAGCATGCGCTGCCGCCGTCCGCCGATGTAGATGGGAATCTTGCTTACTGGCTTGAACCTGAGTCCCGCACCCTTGCACGAGAAGAGCTCCCCCTCGAAGCTCACGCGTTTCCCGGCGAGGAATTCGCGCACGATGTGGATGGCCTCCCGTACCGCCGTGACGGGCTTCCTTTGCTCTATCCCAACCGTCGCGAGGAAGAACGGATCCCCCGCAGAAATCCCCAGCAGCGTTCGCCCGCGTGAAATTTCGTTGAGGGTCGCGACGGCAGCTGCGGTTACGGTAGGGTGAACTAAGTAAGGGTTCGTCACGCCCGGGCCCAGCCTCACTCGGCGTGTCTCGAGCGCGAGTTGGGTGAGCACGGGGTAAACGTAGCGGTTGTGATAGTGATCGCAGACCCAAATCTGCTCGAAGCCGGAGCGCTCGACTAATCGGGCCAGCTTGACTAGGGTGTCCAGCTTCATGTAAGGGACGAATTCGACACCAAATTTCAATTTCAACCCTCTCGGATTTAAGGTGGACATGCTAAAATACTCCTCGGTGCTTTGGTGCAAATCATCGCGCTCCAAGGATTGCCACTCGTAAAAAAAGGCGACGATGTTGGAGAACTCATTGTTGATGCAGCACAAAAACAAGGGTTACACCTCGAGAATGGGGATGTCATCGTCATTGCGCAGACGATAGTTTCAAAGGCGGAGGGAAATGTTATCGATCTGCGCGAGGTGAAGCCGAGCAAACTGGCCGAACAAATAGCGGCACGACTTGACAAGGATCCCCGCGAGGTCGAGGTAATTTTACAGCAATCTAGTGAAATTGTGAGGCTGAGGCACGTAATCATTTCGCGCACCAAGCACGGGTTCGTCTGCGCGAATGCCGGAGTCGACCACTCGAATGTCGAACCGGAGCATGTTACGATTCTACCTGATGACCCTGATGCAAGCGCTACCAGAATTCGGGATCTCATCAAACGCAAACTTGGCACGGAGGTCTCGGCAATCATCACCGATACTCAAGGGCGAGCCTTCAGACAGGGCTGTGTCGGCGTTGCGGTTGGTGTCGCCAGGATGAGCCCGCTGCTTGACCTCCGGGGCAAGCGAGACCTCCATGGGAAGGAACTCCGCGTGACGATAACCTCCCCCGCCGATGCTTTGGCTGCAGCAGCGGTCTCGGTCATGGGGGAGGCAAGCGAGGGAACTCCTGTGGTCGTGGTTAAGGGGGCAATCTACGAGCGAGAAAACGGAAATGCGAGGGAACTCGTGATGCCGCCGGAGCGGGATCTCTTCAGGTAACCATAACTGTCATGCTTTTTCACTACTACACTAATAATCAGCTTTTCCTTACAAATTTGGTATGGGTTTAAATACGGGGGACAAAAAAGAATGTGGGTTCTTCAGCCACAACGGCGTGGGGTTCGGCAAGAATTCAGCACGTCATTACACACCCATATTTACTCAAAATCCACCTTGATGCCATAAATAAACCGAAGGGCCGCGTAGTGATCCCCCAGTTCTAGTGACCGAACTCTACTCAAAATAGCTTCAGATCTGTAACTGCGTGAAATTTCCTTCATATCCACATATGCGCTAGTGCCATTTTTAGACCCACATTTCGGAATGATAACTTTTCCATCGGGGTAGAGGATAACTTTAGCAACACCATCTACTTCGTTTAACTTGTGACCCCCGCCATGAGGGAGTATATTCGCCCTTCTTAACTTCTCATACGCCCATCCTTCAATCGGTCCTGATACGATCTCTCTAATTTTTTCTGGGGAAATGTTCATTTTGCCTTTAACGAGATACGCTGACAGGCTATCGCTCAGCGTTGCCACGAAAACTTCCCCCTCTTTACTGATAATATTACATCCGATAATCGCTTCATTGGGCCCAGTTAATTCATAATGGTTATGATTTGCTATTATCTCGTTGCTTCCGAAAATCTCTTCAAAAAGAAGTTTTCGCTTTTTTCTAGAAAAATCACTTGCATACTTACAACGTCTCTCATATTCTCTTGCATCGTCGCCTTGTAAAATGAATGATTTACCGAAGGGAGTTTGCATCTCTTCGGCTCTTTCACGAACAAAGTTGGTTAGTGGGTCACGCATTTTGTCTGAAGAAGTGTGCAAAACTGCGACCACTTTGGGTAAATCTAGAACTTGATTTTCAACCTCATATAAATTCAAAAAGTGGCTGCCCGGGCTAAAATTTCTTAACCCTATTTTTCTACCATCAATTTCAAGATTTTTTTCTTTCATTTTGTGTAAAGTGTCTAATATTCCCTCGAGATCGGGGTCGTTTTTTACCGCGCCAACCAACATGCCACAAAAGTCAAATTCCATCTCTCCAGGGATGAGGTCATACGAGCCATCCCCCCATATGATTTTACCCCCCTCAGGAACTGACGCATAAAATTTGTGGGGGGATGTTTGAAACGTGAAGTCTGGCGCACCGATAAACATGCCTCGTGGTCTATATCCCAACTTTTCCTGAATGTAATGCATCTTTGCTATATACAAGATTGCATTTATCCTGCCAACCTCTTCAGCGGGGTCGCCCATCCCTAAGCTAAAAAGATATTTTTCTGCATTCTTCATTCTTCCATCAAATTCTTCCTTTTTTAGTGAGTAGCCTCCTCTTAGTTCGTATTCCATTAAACCGCCCCAAATAATAATGACAATCTCCACGATAACTTTTGCGGATGCCGCCTCGCTCGCGATATTTGGCCGAACCGAAAGTAGCAAGGTAGGGTATGTAAGTTCATTATATGGTTAATATGCCTGTGAAAACCAGAATCCAGAATATAGTAGTATCTGTCACCTACGCGGATGTCGAGTTCAATCTCGAAAAACTGGCAAGATGCTTAGACAGCACTCGTTATGATCCCGAAATTTTTCCTGGTATAGCTTATAGATCGGAGGTTCCC
>CAYSRF010000004.1:0-33936 GCA_964433595.1 Hadarchaeota archaeon (SeqCode)
GCAAAGTCAGGCCGGAACCGGGCACGCTGCGCGCAGACACCAACATCTCGCTTGAGGGTGGAACCCGCGTCGAAATAAAAAATATTAATTCAACTAAGGGGGCCTATCGCGCGATCAAGTTCGAGGTCATGCGGCAGAAGGCTTTGATCGAGCGCGGGGCGGTAATCCCCCATGAAACGCGTGCCTATTTGGAAAGTCAAATGATCACGATACCCATGCGAATGAAAGTCGAAGATTTTCATGTTATACCGGATCCTGACATTTTCCCAATCGTCATCGATCGCGCACATGTTGAGACGATCCGAAGGCGCATGGTCGAGGTCCCTCACCTACGCGAGCAGCGGTTGGCCAAACAGTATCAAATATCCCAAGCTGTGGCGGGAGTAATCGTCAGCGAGCGAGAGCTTGCAGACCTCTTCGAGGCTGTCGCAAAGCGAATCGACCCAAAACTCGCGGCGACATGGTTCAGGACTAGGCTCAAGAAGGTGCTGAACTACATGAAGCTCCGCGCGGCGGATGTTAAATTCACGGCAAAGCAATTGGCCGACTTGCTTCAGATGATTAAACTTCATGAGATAACCCCAGAACAGGGTGAACTCGCGCTTCGAGAACTTGTTAGGGAGCCGGATGAACCAAAAAAAATAATACAGAAACTCAAACTGAGGCATATTTCTTCTAAAAAACTCGAAAGTATTGTATCTAAATTAGTTTATCAGGACAAAAAAGCAAAAGCCGTGCAAGACATTGTCTACAGAAATAAAAGCGAGGCATTTCACTTTCTGACCGGAAAAATAATGCAGCTCACTATGGGGCAAGCAGATCCGCGTCAGGTGGGAGACTTTTTAAATGAAAAAATTGCAGGTCTCCAATATTATCTCTCAGAGTATCCTAAGGCAGAAGTTAGAGATTATGTAATGTCCACAATGCCCGATTTTATCGTTTTTGAACCAAATCAAATAACAATTGTAGAGGTAAAACTTGCAACAAAGCGCGTGAACATAGATACGCTTTGTAAGCGAATGATGAATTTTAAGAAACGATTTTTGAAATCACAAAAGTTTAAGAAATATCGTGAAAAACCACTTAATCTCCTACTTGTGTTAATAGCACCCAAACGTGACCCAAATATAGAAAAAATTGCAAAGCAGCACGATATAAAAATAGTTTACCACTGGCCAAAATGGACACAAAACAGGTTTGAATGAAGGAAATTCATCTGTAAGAACAGCAATAAGGGAGGAGCCGATAAAGCTGGCGCAATACATAAGGGGAGAAAAGGAGGGCTATGAGCCCATCATGATCCACCACCCCTGTGAGCCACAAGCACTTTAAATGCGAATCGCCGATATATTGATGGAAAAGTGAGGCAATGCCCAAAAAAAGGAAAACTTTAACTAATGTGATACGACTGATACGGATTGTGAGTTCAACTCTCTTAGTGGTTGGTGTATTTATTTGCCTTATCTATGGGGTTCCATATTTCCTTATCAAATACCCGGGTATCCCATCGGTTATCAGGGTAGCAGGAATGGTCGCGTTTATAGGGGGGCTGATAGCTTTGGCGGCGGTGGCCGCAGAGCAACGCAGGACAATTTAGGGGGGAAGGAGATGATAGTTGTGAATACTAATGAGGTGCCGCGGAGGAAGATCGCCAAAACGCTCGACTTGGTAATGGGGCACACCGTAAGGGCAGTATGGGTTGGAAAAGACGTTTCCGCTATTTTAAGGGTAATAGCAGGTGGGGAATTAAAAGAGTACACTGAAGTGATGGGTAAAGCGAGGAAGGAAGCATTAAAGAGGATGGTAAAAGAAGCTGAGAAATTAGGCGCCGATGCGATCATAAACGTAAGGTTTACGAGCTTGGCAATACTCTCGGGCTCTGCCGAAATGTTGGTATATGGGACCGCAGTGAAACTTGAATAGCGCGACGGATAGCCAATCAAGCCAATAGCCAAAATCAGAGAAAAAGTAGATTTTCCTGAAATTCTTCCGGAGGGTACAAATGTGGGTTCAAACTCCTATACCGTATCATAGGCTTTCTAAAGCTCACGACCCAATTAAAATGCCCATTTTCCTCGCTCAAAAATCGGGCAAAAACAAATCTCCCCTTAAAACAAAGTCCATCGAAAGGGCATTTTTCAGCGAGATTTCAAAAGTCGCATCCTGCAGAGGGTTGAATCAGCCAGAAAGATACCCCTCCGTGCTTGAATGGGGTCTAAGTGAGGCGAGAATGAGGAATATTGTGTTGTAAAAAAGGTTAAAATTTAACAAATTTCTCGATCAGAAGATTTACCAAAGCCTTATTCTCGTAATCCAACGCGAGCATCTTACTCATACTAAGACAGGAAGCTGTGTCCAACATTAGACAAATCAATCGCCAAACAGCGCGTTCAAGAGTATTTCGGGCTTGAACTCGACCAAGTCGCCATAGCCCTGCCCTGTACCTAAAAACAGGATGGGCTTTCCCGTGACCTGCGTTATCGAAAGCGCGGCTCCTCCGCGGGCGTCGGCGTCCATCTTGCATAAAATCGAGCCACTTATTCCAACCGCTTGGTCGAAGGTTCGCGCTTGCTCGATTGCATCGTTCCCCGTCAGGGCATCCCCCACGAAAATCGTGAGGTCGGGCTTCGCCACCCGTACAATCTTCCGCATCTCGTCCATGAGGTTTACATCTGTCTGCATCCGCCCAGCGGTATCGACGAGGACGACATCCAACCCCCTAGCCTTTGCGTGGGCTATCGCATCGTACGCGACGGCTGCAGCATCAGCACCTCGCTTTTGTTTGATCACCCCCACACCAAGTCTTTCGGCATGAATTTCAAGTTGCTCTATGCCAGCCGCGCGGAAAGTATCAGCTGCAGCAAACACAACTTTGTACTTTTTATCCATTAGATACTTCCCAAGCTTTGCTATGGTGGTAGTCTTGCCCGTGCCATTTATGCCAAAGAAAACTATCACCGCTGGCTCGCCCTGCGCCCGTTTGGCGTCGATGACTTTGAGCAAGTCGACTCTCTGCTCAGTCGTTAGGACCTCTTGAATCGCTTGGCGGAGCACCTCATCCGCGAGTTTCTTGGGGTCCTCCCGCAGGCCGAGCTTCCGTCCCATCAATCCAGCCTTCACGCGTTCGATGACGTGGTCGGCAACTGGTACCGCGACATCGCTCTCGAGCAGACCAACTTGAAGCTCCCAGACGATGTCCTCAACATCCGTTGGGGAGAGCTCCCTCCGGGTGATGCGCTTCACTACCCGTCTCAACGCCTTGCGCGGTTTTCCGGGAGGGGGGACTGTTGGGGGGGCTTTGGGTGGGACTTCTGGAGGGACCTCTGGAAGAACTTCGGGTGGCGCTTCAGATGGGGCCTCGGATACCGCCTTCTGACTGACACGTTCCACTGCCCGCTTGAGTTTCTGCTTCAGTTTCTCAAACATCGAGCTCCCCTAGGGTTGCGCTTTCCGGGTCTTCTCAAGGATTCTGTCTGCTTCCGGCCTCAGAGCCTCGATGCGCTCCTCCAGCTTCCCCAGCTCCTCACGCGCCTGACCTAGAGCCTGCTCGAGTTCCGCCCTTCTGGCCTCGAGCACTTTGAGAGCATCCTCAGAACTGCGCTCCGCGGCGATGTCTGCGCCAAGTCCGGTGATCACCTTTTCCGTTGTTCCGAGTTTGGCTGTGATAAACGAGTCGGAGCCCATAGGCACGAGGATATCAGTCCCCGGTTTAAGCTCCTTCACCGTCTTGATCGCCTTGGAGGTCATCGAGAGTTCGGACAGCGATGCGGCGAGCAACGAGAGGTGCTGGCGGAGGGTCTCAGCTGTCGCTTGGTAGTTACTGAGCTCGCCCAGGATTCGCTGCAGTTTTTCCCGCTCTTCGTCAGTTAGTTTTTCCATATAATCATTCCAACATAGCCAGTATTCGAGGATCCTTTACTTCCTCGGGTTTAACTTCGATCGCCTCTTCTATATGAATTAGGTTGCGCTTGACCCGGTGCTTGCTCCCGACATCTGAGTAAATCCGCTCGAGGGCCTGCTCCTTCGAGAGCGCCAGCAATTCGCGCGTGAAGCGTTGGCGGTAGATCCCCTGCTTAAACCAACCTTTAATGCGAAATATTTTCACTTAATCACCTCAAATGAACCCCAAGGCGCTCTCTACGCGGCCCAGCTCGGGGCCTGTCGTGGGCCTGCCAGCGATCACTCCATTAGAATTCGCCACCAAACATAACCCAACATACTTCACCCCGCCGCACGCAGTGCCGACTTCCGCGGGCACACCAAGAACACTCGAAACGTGCTCGAGTTCCTCTTTAGATACATCTGGATGTACGAGCACCCCCCGATTCGTTGCCACGCCAGCTGCGCCTACATTTTTGACCCCCGCAATCGTCCCTCGCTCCACGGGCACACCTAAGCTCTCACTTATGAGTTTTAAGGTCTCATCGGGAAGGTCGGGATTCACTAGGGCGCCGTGGTCGTTCGCTAGCACGAGGTTCCCAAACGCTGTGTATCGCCCAAGAATGCGTGAGACTTTCACCCCAAGCTTGGTAAGCCGCTTCTCCTCCTCGGACTCAAGCAGGTCAGAACACGCGAGCCCGTTAGAGTTGCCCGCGGCCAGAATACCCAACAGGGGGCTATTGTGTATGTTCACTCGGGCCACATGCACGCCCAGCGCATCTCCCACGACCTGTTCTCGAACGTTAAAGCGCTCAGGGAGCAGCGCGATTTTATCTGTGGTTAGGGCGAAAGCTCCCAAGAACGGAATTCGATTGAAGCTCACCCTAACAATCGACATGGCGCCACCTTATTCTGCCAAAAAAGCTTCGACCGAACCATCGTCCTGTTTGACGACCCGCACCCGGATTCGCGAAATGGGGTGCTTCGCCCCTCGCTCCCAGAGCTTGCGGTTTAACGCTTGGTCGAGTTTTATCTCCTCAGACTTCATGTGGCGCCTCAGGAACTCGTGCACGATCTTGACGGCCCGAGATGTCCGCCTTTGGCGAGGGGCACTTTTGGCTTCCCTTAACGGGATGACATATATCTGCTCCTCCGGCATGGACCTCACCTAGGGTTTTATGCGCTGCCTTCGCCAGCTGCGCCGCTTCGAGTGGGTGCGCACTCGGCCCATCGTTTTGGCCATCACCCAAATGGGGGGGCGCCGTGTGTGCTTGGCTGCTTTTCCCAGCCTTCGCTTAAGCGGAGCTGGTTTGTTCCGCGCCATCTAAGCCCTCCTTATCTTGAACTCGCGCTTTCGCGCTTGCAACTTGCCCAAAATCTGGCGTAGCTGGGCGTCGGTGATCTGCGACCCCAGCCTTCCTGTCTGAGCTAACTGGATAAGCTGGAGCTCTAGCTGTTCAGCGAACTCTGGTTTGGCTGCTCGAATGTTCGCTAACCTGCTTCGGGCCTCGGAGGTCAGGATTTGCTGAATCACCAGTCTTTTCTGAACCTCGTATTGCCTCCGTTGCTCGGCTTGCCGCTGTTGCTCCTCTAGCTTCGCCCTCAGCTCGAGCATCTTTCGCCTGCGCAGTTCCTCAATTTCTTCTTCTTCCATTCTCATGCCCCCTTCTGCTCAGTCTTTATCTGTTTAGCCAAGTTATCGAGCATCGCTGCGCCCTTCGGGGTGAGCTTCCGCCCGCCTCGCGTGACCTTTCGCACGAGGCCAGCTTGCTCGAGCTGTTGAAGGATGGTGCGCAGGATCTTGCCCCCTGCCTTGCGAAAGTGCTCGGGTGCCTGCCCACGGTTCTGTCGCCCACCGTAATAACTACGGATCCTCGATACCCCTACCGGACCGTCGATGTAAACGCGCCTAAGCAGCGATGCCGCGCGCGCATGCCACCAATCGAGTTGCTCGGGGAGGCGCTCCTTGTGGGCCCCCGTCTTGACGAAGTGGCTCCACTGGGGTGGCGTTAGCTCCTTCAGCTTCCCCAGCTCCTCGCTCAACCGCTTGATGAGCGCGTTTGCAGAAACTTCTTTAACTGGCATCTCTTTCCCTCATTTATAGTTCGTCCTCTAACCTTCTTGAAGCTGGCGATATTAACGCTTTTTCCCACACTTTAACCATTTTTGACATTGTGTTAAAGTTGAAGGATGATCTATTGGGACGCAGGTGGGCAAAAGTCTTAGAATCAAAGGAAAAAAGCCGAGAGCACCCCCCATTTTCATTTTTGAGAGATTGTCAAAGAGATACTTGATTATTTTTCTTTTTCGGCTTGTAGGGCAAACGCACGATGCGACCACACTTCAGGCAAGTTAGGGTTACGCGGCCCGACTGAACCCGCACCCGGCAGCTGACACTAGGTTTCCAAAATGAAAGGCATTCCCTGCAGAATTTTCTCTTCAGGCGCGCGGGAAGCTTGACGTTGTATCTGGTTTTGAGCCTCCACGCGAGCTCCACGTACCGGTCCGCGAGCTCAGGGCGCCTGCCAAATACCCCCTCAGCCAGCTCGAATAGGCGCTCTACGCGCTCGGCCGCAATTCGCTTGTGTTCGGCTTTCCATTGTTGGGTGACCCTACGTGACATTTGACCACCTGCCCAGCCTGATTTTCTGGATCTCGAATGCATCCTCGTACGCAAAAATCACCCTCATCAAAACAGTTGGCGCACGGAGGGGCTCTGAATCTATGCTCACGAGCTCATTCGAAAGCTCGGTTACGTTGGACAAGAAATCACCGTGTGGGAATCCACCGATGATGACACATGCTTCGTCTTCTTTCGAAACGTTGCTGAAAAGCTCTTTGTAATGCCGCATCTGTCCACGCTGACTGAATGATATAACTTTTTTTGGCTCGATTCGCCCAATCAGCTCGGCAAGTGAGGCATTTTCGAGATGGAGCAAAGGCTTCTCTGGCGGCGCTTCACCCGTGAGGAAGAGGTGCTCGATCAGCCCAGTAAAGCGATTGAACATCCGGGGGAGGCGGGTGGATGGGTCCACGGTGATGATTTTGTTGTGGCGGGTGTGTACGTAGGTGCGAAGTAGTCCTTCTCGGTTGAGGGGTGTATCGAGCGCGAGCAACAGACAAATGTGCACGATGTCCGGCCTCCCTCGCCGGTCACCATCCGGAAGCCTTCGCATCGCAGGATAATGGAGGCTCGAGTTAAGCAATATCTCCGTCGGCCTCCTCCCCAAGCGACGCGCGCTCCACTTGATGACGCGGTGATTAGCGATCTCCCGAGGCACGGTTTCGAGTTCGGAATCCGCTAGGATTAGGTGAAGCATGCGAATACCAACCCCACTTCTACAAAGAGCTATTTTAACCTAGGACAAACAGGATATACACTACGATGAAAGATTGAAATACACTCGTGTGGGATTGAATGTTTCCCCTGAAGGACGAGAACCCAACGCGGAGAAGACCTGTCCTCACCTACGCTTTGATTATCATAAATGTCGCGATTTTCGTGGGGACGCTTGTTACAGGGACCTTCGATCAATCGATTAAGGAGTATGGGATGAAGCCGAAAGAAGTGCTTACAGGGCAGAACCTTCAAACCCTTTTCACCTCGATGTTCTTGCACGGGGGAGTCCTGCACATCCTCTTTAACATGTGGTACCTCTGGATCTTCGGCGACAACATCGAGGACGTTCTTGGGAGAGGGAAATTCATTCTGTTCTACCTCGGTGCGGGACTTGCGGCTAGCTTCGTGCATGCGCTTTCTGACCCAGGCTCGATCGTCCCGACGATTGGAGCGTCGAGAGCCATCGCCGGGGTACTCGGGGCTTACATGCTTCTGTACCCGTGGGCCCGGGTGCACACGGCCGTCATTTTCTTTTTTTTCATTCACTTGGTTATGATCCCGGCTGCGGTCATAATAGGCTTCTGGTTCGTGCTGCAAGTGATCTCGGCTTCTGTGTTGTGGGCAGCGGGAGCAACCGCAGGGGTTGCGTACTGGGCGCACATAGGGGGCTTCCTAGCTGGCATGCTTTTGATCTTGCCGGTGTGGATGAAGCTCAGAAAGCGTAGGCGAGCGAGGCACGTTTACACTTTGAGGTATGGTGTTGGTTGAGCAGCAGGATTGAAATTGAGTGGTGCGGCAGGATAGGTTTAAGCTCGCGTTTAAATCTATCGCACAATTTTCGAGCAAGAATTAGGCAAGATTTCGTTAGGATTTAGGTAAGGCTTTTGTGTAAAATTAACGGATGGAGAGACAGCCAACGACCAAGAACTCACGAGTGAGACTCCAAGTTGCCAAGAGTGGGCAGAAGAATTCAACAGAGAACAAATAAAACAGGAAGGGACTTGTGAAATGTGAAAAAAGAAAGACTTTTTAAGGGAGGAATGAAAATGGGAAAAACGTGAGTAAGAATGGTTAATCTATACAAACGGAAAATCCCAAAATTAAATGTTGAAACGAGCGCAATAGGAATGGGTACCTGGGCTATCGGCGGCGGATGGGGTGTTACCGATAATGAAGAATCTATGAGGGCGCTGAACAGAGGACTTGAACTCGGTGTGAGAGTTTTCGACAGTGCAGATGTTTATGGTTTGGGTCTTAGCGAGGAACTACTGGGGAAGGCCTTAGAAAACTATCGTGACGAAGTAATAATTATAACAAAATTCGGGGCTACCTTTGACCCAAAAACAAAGCGTCGTGGTGAAGATGGTTCCCCAAAACATGTTCGTGAAGCAGTTGATGCCTCACTTAAGCGATTAAAAACTGACTATATAGATATTTATCTTCTTCATCTTTGGGGATATCCACTTGATAAAGCAACTGAAACCATGGACACATTGGAAGACTTAGTCAGTGAAGGTGTAATTAGAGGCTATGGATGGAGTACAGATTCAACTAGTCGTGCAGCTGCGTATTCTGATCGTGAGCACTTTGTAGCAATTGAAAGTGAGTTAAATGTTTTACACGATACACCTGAAATCGTCAGTCTTTGTGAAGAAAAGCAACTATTAAACATAAATAGGACGCCTTTAGCGATGGGAGTGCTTTCAGGGAAGTATACACCACAAACACCTCAATTACCTGAAAATGATATTCGAACTATCTCTCCAGAATGGTTGGTCTACTTCAAAAAGGGGAAGGTAGTGCCAGAATTTCCTAAAAAATTAGATCAAATAAAAGAGATATTAAAAGAAGATGGAAGAACCTTGGTACAAGGAGCTCTTGGTTGGATTTTGGCTAGATCTCCGATGACGCTTCCAATACCTGGTTTTAAGACGGTAAAACAAGTGGGGGAAAATATCAAGGCTTTAGAATATGGACCCCTCAAACCTAGTCAAATGAAAGCAATAGATGAAATACTTGGACCACGTAGCTTCATTTATGAATAATGTTTTTGAATATGCCAAAAAATACCCATAGCAAAAACAAATCAGGATTTAAGCAAGAATATTGCTCATTTGGTACTATTCTTATGGTGCGGCAGGCGGGATTCGAACCCGCGTCGCGAGCTTGGCAAGCTCGTGTCCTTTTTGGAAGCGCTTTGAACGCTTTAACCAAGCTAGACTACTGCCGCACTGTTTATGATTATCATTAGTCAGATTTAGCCCTTTTTGATAGTGGTTGCTCTTTCGTACCGCCATTACATATATGTCGGCATTAAACGCCAAGCAGGCAGGGTTGTTTATTCAAATAAACAATAGCTGTTTTAAAAATAGGTACTGGTTTTGGGCATTATTTATAGGGCCTTATTTGGACTATACATCCAAATTTGGCTGAAAATAGGATTGATTGATGAAAAGAAGTCTATCAGAAGAAGATAATACATACTATTTATGAATGCATATGGAGAAGAAATGGCTATGGGGAAGAAAGAAAATATTTTTTACATAATTTTTGCGGTTTCTGTGTTGGTTATTGTGGGAGTTATTTATGAATTAGAGAGCGATGGAGTGGTGATTCGTAATTTGGATAAAGAATTAATTCATCAGAAAATTGAACAAGGGAAAGAGTTTTTGTTTAGAGCAATGCATGAAAATGAACACGGATTTTACAAAAAGTACGATGCGTTGGAAGATGATTTTGGGAACAGATTGCATACTGTCTATTCTGCTTCAATCATCTATACCTTTTTATACATTAATGATTTTGAAAGAGATGAAATGATTTTAGAGCAGGTATCTGATTGGGGGAATTTTCTTATTTCTATGCAGAATGAGGACGAGGAAGACCAGAGATATGGCGCCTTTCATTATTCTTATAATTTAGATAGTAAGGAAAAAGAAAAAAAATTTGTAGTCGGAACGAGTGCATTAAGTATATTTACATTATTACGGCTGTATGATCTAACCGGCGAATCCAAATATTTGGAATCGGCGAAATTGGCTGGTGATTGGTTAATTACAATGCAGGAACCAGATGGAAGCATGAAAGCTTATGTAAGATATTCAGATGAGGGATGGGTTCACGGTATAAAAGAATCACTTCTTTACAACGGCCAAGTTCTTTCTTCTCTTTCCAAACTTTATGGAGTTACTGGAGAAAAAAAATATTATGATGCCGCAGAAAAAATTGCTAAACGTTTTGCAAAGAAATATGAGGAAGAAAACGGTTACATCGAGGGTGAATACCGAAAGAAGAACCCAATATCAAATTCTTGGGTGGTAATGTCGTTACTGGATTTTTATAAAGTAAATCAAGACGATTATTATAAAAGGATCATTTTTGAATTAAGTGATATAATCTTAGAAGATCAAATAAAAGAAACAAAAGATCTCCTAAACTACGGTCGATGGAAGGGTGCATATTCAACAAGCGGGACTGCTTGGATAAGTGAAGTAATGACGGAAATGTATAGATTCTGCAAAGAACAAAATATAGAAGATTGCGATAAATACAAAGATGCTGTGGTAATGGCGATAAGATGGCTTATTCAGAATACCTACTCAGAAAAGAATACATTTTTTCTTAAAAATCCAGAAAGGGCAATTGGAGGTGTTTTTTGGAATGAACAAAATAAATATGTAAGAACCGATTCGGTGTGTCATTCTTTAAATTGCTATACTAGAATAATGGATTATTTGGAAGATGGATTGTTGATTTCAATTTAGTAAAACAATTAGAAGAAATTTTAAAGTAATCAAAAATTATGGTTATCCTATCAATCTTCTCTTTTGTCCTAACCAAGCTAGACTACTGCCGTCCGTGAAAAAATTGTCTGCACCCCATAAACATTTTGCCACGTTTCAAAATGACGAAAACTTCAAACGGATTGATCACGAAGAATTTACTGATGAAAAACTCAAAGAAAAGACACGTCTCGATGAAAGTCCCGGGCAAGCGCAGTCGGCTGCCGAAATGCCATTACTGCGGTGCCTCCATTCGAGGAAGCTTGATCGTGAAAATAGAGGGGAGTACTGGAGAGATACTTTTCTACTGCTCGGGAAAGTGTTGCGACGACGACTGGAAATGAAGCACGTGGATTTTCCATTCAACATAGTTCTAACTGATAAGCGCGCCGAGCATTTGCCCGCCTATGATTGCGCCAGCTGTGAAGACGCCCAGCGCCACGGGCAAAGCTCGTGCAATCGCGACGCGCTTCGCGAGCGGGTCATCGCCAAGCTCTATCTCGACCGCGTAGCTCATCAGAATCGCAGTGAGTAGCACTACGTAGAACCCGATCACAAACAGGAAGGCGGTCGACGAGACCCCGGTGCTCGGGCCCAAGAAGCCCACGGAAGCCGTCTTCGAAGCGAGCAAACCCTGCATGCGCGCGGTGATTGCGGCGATGAATGGGGCGAAGAAAAGCGCGACCGAACGCATCGAGGTCACGATCTCCCCAAGCAAGCGTCGGATATCGAGTTCCACCTGCCTTAGCTCACGGAGGTGGTCGGCCGTCCTCAGGATCGCAGCTCCAGCTGCCCGAGTACTCCGCTCGATCACATCGACGAGCAGGCGAAGCACACTGTGAATCGTTTGCGAGGGAACTCCGCAGAGCGCTCCACACTCTGGGTCGAAGAGCGAGGCTCGGAGCCCCATGCCCCCAAGTCGGATGTTGGCCGATGCGCGGGCGAAAACACCTGCGAGCTCGCTTCCCCGCATGGTGTCCGCAACGTGCTCGAGCGCATCCTCGGCCGGGCGCCCCTCGCTTATCCGGTTGCCCAGTTGAACGAGTGAATCGCAAAACTCGCGCTCCATCCGCTCGATGCGGTCACGTCTCTCGAACGCCCGCGCGGTGGTCAAGTGCAAGTATGCAGTGATGCCGAGCGTGGGGGCCCAGAGGAGCAAAATAGCGCGAAAGTCGTCGGCAATGGGTGAAAAAAGCCCAGCCCCCACGAGCATTGCCGCAAGGAGCCCTGTAAATAGAAGGGCTCGAGCTCGGCTGGCCTCAATCGGCACCTCGGGCGGTGGAAATGTGGCTGGGCGCTTTGCCAACGCCCAACGGCTGAGCATGTATACCCCAACCGGAAGTGCTACGCAGTAAATCACGAAGACTTGGGGGGCATCGATGCTGATGTCGATGACCGAGAGTACTGGCAAGATGGCCACAAGCACCAAGGGCAGGAGCACGCCCATGCTGTATATTAGCAACGTTGGGAGGTGGAGCTCTGCTGCGAAATCCCTCATCCGGTTGCGCGCGCCGCGAAGGCTCAGTTCGAGAGCTCGATCGAGGGTCTGCAGGCGAGCGACTTCGGTCCTCTCCGACACCGAGCTTCGGAGCATGTAGATCGAGCGCTTGAGTTCTCCGCACCATTTTCCCCATCGCTCCGCGAATCCCGTCAGCGCGTCCCCGACCCCGGCGTGGGCGCGCAAGTACGTGCGGTGCAGGGCATCCTTGAGGTCCGCTCCCAGGGGACCTTCCACGTTCTCGGCGGCGAAGGTCGTAGCCCGCTCCAAGTTTGAGGTGATCTTCATCGACATCGTGAGGTAATTGATTAGCATCGGGGCCTCCCCCAAGCCGCGAATTCGTTGCCGCTCAGCGCGCCATTTTGGGTACCAGCCTAGGAGCAAGTAAGCGATCAGGGGTACGGGAGCAAGCAGCGGGATGTAGGGGGATGAACCAGTCAGAGTCAAAAATAATGCAGTTGCTGCCACAAGTGCTGCGCTGAACAAAGTGGCGAGAAAAGTGAGTGCTACGACTTCTTCAGCTTGGACCTCCAATCCAGCGAACTTTAGGTTCTCCTGTAGCTCATCGCTCACGTATCGCGCGCGTTTTAACCCATTGAACCTTCCGGAGATGTGGCAGGCCCTCGTGTAGAGACGGTTTAACGAATTCAACTTTACACCCTTGTAAAGTTGCTTGGGAGGTTTGACGATTTCAAAACTTTACATCCCTGTAAAGTTATTCCCCTAAGCCACTCGCGCCAGCGCCTGAATATCTCACGGTAGTCAATGCGCTTTCGCCGTAGCTGTTCTTCCAGCAAGGCATGGAGCACGAGGTTTGAACGCACAGAGAATTCAGCCTCAAGCAACTCGGGTTTTTTGAGTCTAGCAGTCGTTTCGACCAGCGTCCCTTGGACCTCCGCCCGAAGCTCGAGATTTTTTAATACTTCCATCGGCTTGGTGCCCCACTTCCTAGCGATGTCCTCGATGAGCTGCGACTTTAGTCCTGTGAGCGCTCGTGTCGGCTCGAGCTCATCGTCCGCTGGGTCGTATCTCATCAGATTCTCGAAGCCCTCCTCGCTCATTGGATCTCCCCGCCAGTCCTTGTGGACCTCGGTTACCTGCACCACCCTGCGCATCCGAGCAACGCTACCCCGCGGTCGAATGGGTGCTGCCACGACGATAACATCCGTCGCCTTGAAGGAGCTGGCCGGAATGCCCAGATCGTAGACCACGCGCTCAAAGACATCGCGCGTCGTGGCGCCGTGGATGGTGCCCATGACTGAGTTGCCCGCGGTCCCCACCCGCATCGCCTCGTAGAGGGCGCGAGCCTCCTCTCCTCGGACCTCACCTACCACAAGTACTGACTCCCCCAAGCGAAGAGCCGCCCGAAGCGCGTCCTCGGCTCGAAGTTCAGCGGAAGTGCCCGAAACGGCCGACTGCACGCGGAGCGATTGAACTTTGAACCCTAGAGCTCGGAGTCGTTCGATGGGGAGCTCGGAGGTGTCTTCCAGCACGATGACGCGAAACTTCGGCAGGAGCTCGAGCATAAGGGCGCCGAGCAAGGAGGTCTTCCCCGATCCCCTGCTGCCCGTCACTAGCACTGAGGTTTGAGCGTCGACCATCAGGCTGAGCAAGCCAGCAGCATAGGGTGTCAGAAATTTCGCTTGGATGAATTGGGGTAAAGTCCATGGGGTCGGCTTGTGTCTGCGCAGTGCAAACGCCAATCCCTCCGGGCTCAGAGGGTGCCCAATTGCCGCTATCCTCACGCTCCCAAGGTTCAAGTCGAGTACTGGGTCGGCCTCGGAGAACGGTCTCCCGCTGATAGCTCGGAAACGGGAAATTAGCGACTCGGCATCGTCAGCCGTCAGGTGGATGTTCGTGAGACATTCCTCAAAATCTCGATGATAGATGTGGATTGGCGTTTGCCCAATGGGTGCATCGATGTAGACATCCTGTACTCGGGCATCTGCTAGCAGGACCTCGAGCACCCCTAGGCCCGCAGTAAATCTGGCTAGGTGTTGAGCCAGCGCTTCCACATCCTCCCTCGTGACATCGAGCTTTTCATCGACTACCAGCTTGGTCATGAGGTCCACGCCGAGGTGTGCGAGCTGCTTCCGTGTTTGAAGCGGGTCGGGCTCGAACTCGGGTCGCTGCTCCAAGAGCGCCTGACGCGCCCGGTGCAAGAGCAATACCTGCTCGTGAGGGAGCTTATACTCGGGGGGGATCAGGAAGTAGAGATGCTGGAGCTCGCCCCCTAAACGATAAATTCGAATCTCACTGCTCCCCACCCAATAGGCGTCGACTAGCTCGACTTCCGCTGGTGGCTCGAGAGCAAGGCGAGAACTCATGAAACAGGGACGGATGAGCGCCCGTAGGACCTTCGCGTAGCCCTCGCGACCTTTTCGGCTGGTATCCGCCAACTTCGTGCGTCTCAGCGATGACAATATGGGGGCCAAAGCGTGCTCGATGAAGGTCGCCCGGCATCGCCTGCACTTTTCTGCCCCCCGCTTGGACTTTGCCTGCAGCTCTTGGGCGATGACTTCGAGTTCCTCGCGCGCGCGTGCAGGGTCTCCCGGCATCACCTCGAGCGCGCCCTCGAGCTGTCGCCTGCGCTCGGGTTCGCAGCGCTTGCAATAGGTTGGCGCAAGGTGGGCGAATGGCCAGTACTTGCACGCCCTAAATATTTTCGCTACCTCCTTGAGCTCAGCCAAGTTCGAGCCGCTGTATTCGCGCTCGTAAATGTCCGCGAGGACTACAGCACTCACCTCTGGAGACTCGGCGAGCGCACGCACGACCTCACGCATGCAGACCTCGGACCCCTCGATGGAGGCGCCGTGCTTGCAGCCCTCACACTTGAACCTCAATACCCGCTTATCCCCCAGCCTGACTACCGCTCGCTCGCAGCTCATCCCCGCCGCCTCCCTGACTTTACACCCCTGTGAAGTTGTCCAATCAAGACATCGGCCCGAGAGGCCAGCCGAGCGAGTTCATCATTGAGTGGGACCAGCGCTAGGTCGAGCTTGTTGTAAAGCTTCGTCAGCTCTGCAAGGTTCGCCTCGAGCGTCGCCACCCTTCTCTCCAGGCTTCGGAGACGCTGCTCGAGCACCCGCGCGTCATCCCGCAGGCTGGCTATCCACCGTCCGTGCTCAGCAAGCACTACTTTGCCGTCTTTCTCACCAAACACTTTCGTGCCCTCCTCGCCTCCTGCAAGTCGAGAAACCAGCCTGATATGCGCGTCAGTTCTTCGGAAACCTCGTGGTCTTTGAGCGCCTTTCGCCATGCATTCGGCTGGGCCATGAGGAGCACCCATGTGCGCTCGCTTATCGCCCGCCCCTCATGCAGCTCCTTAAACAATTTCTCCGGGTCGACCCTGCTGAGATCCCTCAACCTCGCCCGCAAGCAAGCAAACTTGAGAAAATCTGCTTCCCCGACCATAAATTCCCTCAAAGCTAGAACCTCGTCTTTGAGCTTGATGAGGTCGCGCTCGGCAAATCTTGCCCAATCGTTGCGCAGAGGGCCGCCGCGCCTCGCGTTGAGTAGGGATTGAAGGAATTGGGCGGCCGCAGCTCTAAGCGAGGCCACAAGCTCAGCTAGGCGTCCGTGGCGGGCCGTATCAAATTTGGCTGCACAGAGGGTCCCGTCGAGCATGTTATCTAGTTTCTGCCAGAGTCCGCCCGCTGAGCTCACCTCTTGGGGAGGCAATTCCAAGAAACGGTCAACTGCTGTCAAGACTGCTTCGAATGTTAGCTCACCCCCCATCCAGCTCCTCCAGCCTTCTCTCAACTTCTGATAGCTTCCGCTCGCTTGTGGGCTCTCGCCTGAGGTGAAGGCGCCGCTTGAGTTCGCCCCTGATGGTCCTGAGTAGGTCCACCTCGGCTGACAGCAGGAGCTTCGTCAGCGGGGGACGGACTTGCTTGGGGTAGCGTGAACGCTCGAGCAAAGCCAAGCCAACGTGCCAAGCGATAGCTAGCGCGACCACCACTGGTAAGGTGCCCATATCTCCCGCCGAGGCTTTGGGTGGGGGTTGTTTATATGAGGGAAAATTTCGAAAAATTATCGGAATGGATTAGAGCAGTTTTATCAAGTAATTGCGCAACGAAAATAATGGTAATATTTTTAACTACAAAGGTAATACCAACCAACGTGAGCTGATGCTTGAATTCATGATCGAAAGAATGACGAGGAAAAAGCTTGCGAATATTGAATTCTCTAAGGTTGAGCCGGAGCTTCCAAAAGACAAGGATGAAATCGGCCTATACATCCACATCCCTTTCTGTAAGGTGCCCTGCCCATTCTGCGCGTACATCCGTTACCCCTGGAACCAAAAGCTTGAGCGACCATATGTGGAAGCCGTGAAAAAAGAGATCAACTTCTATCGAAAGGTGCTCGGCGATGTAAAAATAAATTCTATATATGTTGGCGGAGGTACTCCAACAATCATGCCAGAAGGTGTCGCCGATATCCTCAAACACGTCGGGAACACCTTCGATGTGGGCAGCGACATAGGAGTTGAATCGAACCCCGATGATTTGAATGAAAAAACACTTGCCCTGTTGCTGGATGCTGGCGTGAATAAGCTCAGCATGGGAGTGCAGTCCTTCAGCGATGAGATTTTGAAAGGCATAGGGAGGCGAAGCCACGATGTAAAACAAGCGCTTGACGCAATAGAACTCGTCATGAACAACGGCGGATTTGACACCTTCAGCATCGATTTGATGTTTTCCCTGCCGACTCAATCCCTCGCCAATTTGAAGAGAGACCTCGAGATAGTTATTGAAAAAGGTGTGCCTCAAATCGCGACTTATCCCCTCTTGTTGTTCCCGTACTGTAAAATGTACCGCGATGTGAAGGAAAACAAGATAAAGCTTCCCAATAAAAAAGTTGAGAAAAAAATGTACGAGGTCATAGTGAACTCTTTCGTTAATGCTGGCTATGAACCATGCTCGGTTTGGAGTTTCACAAAGAGCGGGGTAGATAAGTATGGATCGGTTGAGCGCGATGAGTACATCGGAGTCGGTGCTGGCGCGATGAGCAATGTGGGTGAGTATTTCTACAGCAACACCGCCTCCGTCGAAGAGTACATTCAAGCATTAGGTAAGGGTTCTCTGCCGATAACGATCGGGGCAAAATCATCACTAGAAGGGGTCGCGGCGAGATGGTTGTCTATGTCGCTTTACGAGATGGGGTTCGACAAGCGCGAGTTTAAAAAACGCTTCGACATGGATGTTGGCGAGAAATTTAGATCATTTCTACGCTGGCTCAAACTCTTTGGGGTTATAAAAATTGAAGGAGATCATGTCAAAGTTACGAGGAAAGGTATGTATCCCATCCATCTGATGACAAAAACATTTTTGCTCACGTTCATAGCCAAAGCGTGCATCGCATGCATGGAAAATCCAAAGCCCTTAAACTTCCGGTTAGACTAAGTGTTGCTTCTCTTAGTTTTTAGATGGATTTTATTGCAATTACACATAACAATAACAGTTAAAAATGTGGTGTAGTGGCGAAACTTGCGCAACACGCCTAAGGGTTGAAAATTACAGCAAGAGTTAGGAAAGGTCGCGGAAACATTCAGAATCTAGCTAACTAAATATTTAAATTTAGGCATGCCTAAACTTTTACCGATGACAACCGAAAGCACCGAGGAGTATCTGGAGGCAATCTACTACTTGTACGAGCGAGGAGAAGCCGCCACCACCACTAGCGTAGCTAAGGAGCTTAAAGTGGCCCCTGCGAGTGCGACCCAGATGCTGAAAAAATTGGCCAAGCAGGGGTACCTGAAATACGTTCCTTATCGAGGAGTCTCCTTAACGCCCAAAGGGGAAAAAATCGGGAAAAAAGTTTTGAGAAAACATCGGGTAATGGAAAAGTTTCTGAGCACTCTTGGCTTACCGAAATCTAGGGTCCACAAAGATGCATGCGAACTGGAGCACCACATCCCCGATGACCTCGAGCGAGCCATCCACCAAAGAGTCGAAAGTGAAAGACTCCCCCCAGGAGTCCCCAGCAACGTTGTGCCGCTCACTAGCCTGTTGGACGGGCAAAAGGGAGTCATTTCATTCATCAGGGGCGGGCGAGGCGCTTCCCAGAGACTTGCCGATCTTGGGCTAACCCCCCACACTGAGATAACGGTCGTCAAGTCGGCGCTATTCCACGGTCCGCTGATGATTTCCGTGAGAGGAACCACGCTGGCAATCGGCCGTGGCATTGCAGCCAGAGTTTTTGTGAGAGCGAAATAAAATGTCAACCGGCGAGAAAAAATCCATAACGATAGCCCTAGCTGGCAATGCAAACGTCGGAAAGAGCATCATCTTCAATTATTTTACCGGGCTGCACCAACACATCGGAAACTGGCCGGGCAAGACGGTCGAAAAGGCGGAGGGGACGCTGCACTTCAAGGGGCGCACCATAGATGTCCTCGACCTACCCGGCATCTATTCACTGTCCGCGTTTTCGATTGAGGAGCGGATCTCCCGAGAGTACATTGCGATTGAAAAACCGGATGTTGTCATAAATATCGTCGACGCCTCAGCGCTTGAGAGAAACCTCTTTTTCACCCTTCAGCTGCTCGAGCTAGAAACGCCGATGATTGTGGCGTTAAATCAGATGGATGTGGCAGAGGGGAAGGGGATGATTATCGATGTTCCCGGGCTGCAAAAGTCCCTCGGCGTACCCGTGATCCCGACCATCGCCACGAGGGGAACTGGCCTAGATAAGCTACTAAATGAGGCAGTGAAGATTGCAAAGAGCAAAAAGTTGGCGAGGCCAGCTAGATACGGTAAGGAAATAGAAGAAAAAATCCGTAGGGTCACAAAGCTCGTAGAAAAGATTCCCATTAAATATCCACCGAGATGGATTGCGATTAAACTTCTCGAAGGTGATGAGGAAATCAGGAAAATTGTTAATAGGATTGATCCGAAAATAGTCTCCAGCGCTGAAAGGCATGCTAGGGACTTGGAACGAATCCATGGCGAGCCATGTTCAATCATAATAACGTCGGAGCGTTACAACATCGCGAGCAAAATCGCTAGGAAAAGCCAGCGAATCACTCCCCCTCGTGGGTCATCTTTTATGGAGAGATTTGATGCGATGACCACCCATCCTCTCATGGGCTACCCAATCCTGATCGGCGTCATGCTTCTGGTCCTCTTCACGGTTTTTACCGTCGGTGGCTACCTGAGCGGGTTCTTCGAGGATGCGATGGAGCCGATTCGGGGCGCATTTGGTGGCGGGGCAGGTGAGTTGATTGGAGAGGGACTTCTCGGCGGATTGATAGCAGGGATAGCCATAGTGCTGCCTTTCATCCTGCCCTTTTATCTGATCCTGACCCTCTTGGAGGACTCGGGGTACTTGCCCAGAGCAGCATTCATGACTGACAGTCTAATGCATAAAATGGGAATTCACGGCAAAGCGTTCATCCCGTTCATACTCGGCTACGGCTGCAACGTTCCTGCATGCCTTGGGTGTAGGGTAATGGAGACCGAGCGTGAGCGAACGATTGCCGCGTTTGTTGTGACGCTGGTCCCGTGTGCCGCTGTGACAGTCGTGGTCTTGGGATTGGTCGGGGCCTACGTAGGGATTCACTGGGCGCTTACGCTGTATTTGCTTAACCTAGTGATAATTTTCATCCTTGGGAGGGTCGCGTTTAAGGTCCTGCCGGGCGAACCCGTGGGGCTGATCATGGAGATGCCGCCCTACCGGAAGCCGCACGCGCGCTTGGTGCTAAAGGAGACTTGGATGAGGGTGAAGGACTTTGTCTACATCGCGTTTCCGCTGATCATCATCGGCAGCGTTGTGCTCACCGGACTAAAGGTTGGGGGGGTGCTGGAGCCTATCGGGAATACCTTAAGTCCCGTCACGGTTGGATGGCTGGGGCTGCCCACGATTACCGGCGTCCTGCTCATCTTTGGGGTTCTCAGGAAGGAGCTCACACTAGTCATGCTCGCGACCCTCATGGGCACGGCTAATTTTGCAACTGTATTAACTCCGACTCAAATGATTGTTTTTGCCATAGTCGTGATGTACTACATCCCTTGCATCGCAACCATCGCTGCATTGGTGAAGGAATTGGGGTGGAAGAAGGCGGCCTACATCACGGTGTTCGAGATAGCGTTCGCTCTCCTGCTAGGTGGCATCGCGTTCAGGCTGCTGACCTTGGCGTAGGAAAAATAAACATGCACTGGATTTTAGGGAACGGTATACATCAATGGGGTATTAAAATGAAAAACTTTAAAAAAGCAAAAATGTTTAACGAGAAAGCTTCTAATCCAAAAAGTAAACCTGATCAGATTTTAGAAACCCTAGCACTGCAGCGGGGACAAAATATTGTCGACATTGGAGCCGGGGGCGGCTATTTTTCTCTACGATTTGCCGATGCGGTAGGAAGAGAGGGAAAGGTGTATGCAGTTGACACAAATCCAAAATTTTTAGAATTTATCAGGAATAGTGCTAATGAAAGGGGGTTGAATAACGTTAGAACAATTCTTACCACGGAAGACAAATTAACTTTGCCTGAAAAAAGTTTAGATTTTGTTTTTATGCGTAATGTATGTCATCATTTAACAAATCGGATGGAATATTTTAGAAATTTAACAGGGTTATTGAAACTAGATGGCAAGATTGCTATTGTAGAATATAAACGTGGTGGACTTTTCAGCTTTCATAGGATATTCGGACATTATGTCCCTCAAGAAATAATTGTAAAAGAAATGGATAGAGCTGGATATCAGTTGGAGGAGGATTTTGATTTTTTACAGGATCAATCTTTTACAATTTTTACCATGAAAAAATAAAAAATTGGTGAATTTGTTTACAAAATTTACGACATAACAGAAGAAGAAAAGAAAATTATTGGAGAGCTAAAATCTACTTTGTACTTTAAGAAGAAAGAAAGCCGAGGAGAATCTGAAACAGAACTTTGAGGAAAGCTAAATGAACGATTTTTTGTTAATATTGTTTTTGATTTTTGTCGGACAAACCCTAGGATCATTGATAGGTCTCATCAAAAAGCCAAGCAAAGTCGCCTTATATGGTTCTCTATCTTTTGCTGCAAGCATGATGATCGCCATATCATTCGTCCAACTGATACCCGAAGGCTTGAAATACACATCTTTATTTTTGATAGCAATTTCGTTTTTCGCTGGCGTAGCAATAATGCGTATAACAGATCGTTTGCTGCCCCATATCAATCCTGAGCTAATTAAAAAAGAAAAGCCCTCTGTTAAGAGAAGTGCCACTATGTTAGTCATCGGCATAGCCTTGCACAATATTCCAGAAGGTTTGGCAATCGGAGTTGGTTTTGCAATAACTGCGGAATTGGGAATTGCTATTGCGTTAGTCATCGCAATTCAGGATCTTCCGGAAAACGTTGCAACAATTATTCCATTATATGGCATTACTAAGAAAAAGGCGAAGTCATTTATCATCCTTATCACCACTGTACTGTTCGAGGTGGCTGGATTTATCCTAGGATATTTAGCTTTGAAAGGAACATCGTTGAGCTGGCTGGGGGCTTCACTGGCGCTTGCAGCAGGATTTATGGTTTACATCTCTGTCGAGGAATTGATACCTTCGGCACAGGTAAAGAAGTATCCAAAAATGGCGGCGGCAGCCATGGTTTTGGGCGTGATGTGTGTTCTATTAACAAGTTTGATATGATTAAATCGGTAAGAGGGAGGTCAGGAAGAAGTCTTGGATAATTTGGTGAAAAAAATGAAGACCTTGTCGTAAAACAATCGCGTTAATTTGTTTGGGGCGACCTCAGGATGTCGGGAATCAAACACGAAGTCATTACTGCGGAAAAAATGGCCGAGATAGATAAGAAAGCAGTAGAATTTGGAATCCCGCGCCTCTTGCTGATGGAAAACGCTGGAAGTGCAGTTGCGCGAACAATAATTGAGAAATTCAACCACGGATTAAAGATCATCGTTTTTGCGGGAACCGGGAACAATGGTGGAGATGGGTTCGTTGCTGCTAGGCACTTAGCGAACAAGGGAGCCAAAGTCAATGTTTTCTTAATCGGAGATCCTGAGGGTATCCGTACCGAAGAGGCGCGCCTGAATTGGAATGTGATACGGGGGATGGAACGAAGCATCAAGATTCACGTAGTTAGAAGCTCCTCCGATATCAAGAAAGCAAAGCGTTACCAAAAGCACACGGACGTGATCATCGATGCCATGCTCGGGACCGGCTTGAAGGGCCCACTGAGAGAGCCGTTTGCCTCTGTAGTGCGATTGATAAACGAGTCAAGTGTCCCCGTGGTTTCAGTGGACACGCCCACGGGGTTGAACCCATCGACCGGCGAGGTGCACGGGCTTGCGGTCAAAGCAACCTGCACCGTAACTTTCCACAAAATTAAGAGGGGATTTCTCGAGGCGAAGGAATACACGGGCAAGGTCATAGTAGCTGATATTGGAATCCCCAAGGAAATCGAAGCCGCAGCCATTGGCAAACATCGAAGCTTACGGTGGGATGCCAGCGGGGTGTCAGAACAAGCCAGGAAACTCGTGAGCGCATGCTTGTTAGGGGTTAACTGTAGGCACGATGGTAAAAACAAACTTAACAAGAAAGTAATTCAGCTAGCCGCGGAGGAGATGTTAATTCCCGTGTGTCCCGAGCAGCTTGGCGGACTTGAAACACCCAGGGATCCTATGGAGATAATCGGCGGAGCGGGCTCAGGGGTCTTGAACGGAAAGGCGAGAGTCGTAAATAGAAGCGGCAAGAATGTGACGGAAAATTTGGTAAGAGGCGCAGAAGAAGTTTTGAAGATTGCAAGGTCGTTAGGCGTGAAGGAGGCCATCCTGAAGGCAAGGAGCCCTTCCTGCGGTTGCGAGAAAATTCATAGTGGAACATTTCCTAATAGACTGGTCGAGGGAGATGGAGTCACAGCTGCATTGTTGAAAAGGAGCGGCATTCGAGTAATCACGGAGGATGATCTCCAAGATAGAGAAATGCAGATATGATGAATTTAAGAAGAATATTAATGCATTTTAGAGAGTTCAAAGAACTCGTGAAAAAGTACGTCATGAAAAAGGGCTAAAAAAGGCACACAGCTCGCGCTATAGCACAAAAATCGCTGCGGCGAAGACCGTTGACCACATCCCCTCCTTCACCAAGGCAGTCTGTGTCATGTTTGTAGTCCTCACGATCTTCCGAGAAATCTTCCATATCTGTTTTCTCTCGTTCCAGCTCTTGTCTGGGTCGAAAGGTAAACCCAAGGCGCCCGCAAGCATAGAAGCCGCCAAGTCTTCCGCGTAATCGCCAGCTTCTTCCGCCGTCTGCCCGTAAGCATCGTGCTCGCTGATATATCCGTAAGT
Source organism: Hadarchaeota archaeon (SeqCode) (assembly GCA_964433595.1). GTDB lineage: Archaea > Hadarchaeota > Hadarchaeia > Hadarchaeales > Hadarchaeaceae > DG-33. The sequence goes on from CAYSRF010000004.1 coordinate 23,794, forward strand.
GTTCTTGTCTGCTGGAAGAGCACAACCTACGCTTGCGGATATTAGCCTCCTCCGCTCGTTGCTGCAGCATTTTGCGAAAACTCCGAAAATAATTTGCCCATCGCGTAGGTAACTCAAACCTTTTTCCCGCGGTATCATCTTGCACCCTGGGGGGATTATACTCGAGACAGATACTAAGTTGAACCTCGCAACCCCCGCATTTTCCAAGGCATATTCGAATGACTTCAATTTTTCCCGGTCGTGGCCGACTCCACGAGTAAGGAATAGATATCTCGGCAGGAAGTCCATTTCATCTCCCCCAGTTTCTTTCAGGTTGAATTCTAAATCTTTCTTTGCCTTTAACCTTTTGCCCGCTGCTGCGTCTCTTTGGACTAGAACTCCGACCTTTAAATTTAGGGTAACCCTAAAAATTCACGGTGTGTGTCATGGGTGCCGGATTAAGTGTAACTGAAAATGAAGCAAAATATCTGAAGTTGATATACAGAAAGCAGTGCGAGGAATCCACCAAGGTCAAGACTACGGCTGTAGCAAAATCCCTTAGAGTTCGGCCAGCCACGGTGACCGAAGTAATTCAAAATCTTTCCGAGAAAAACATTCTCCAGCACAGGCGCTATCATGGCGTTGAGCTGACGAAAAAGGGCATCGCAGAAGCTCGAAAACTGCTGAGAAAGCACAGGATATTAGAGATACTCTTTACGGATATTCTTAACTACAACGCCCAAAGGGCCTGCAACGAAGCTTCTAAGCTGGATTGGCACGCTTCAAGGGACCTCATTAACGCTATTTGCCGGGCCTACGGACACCCAGAGATATGTCCGTGCGAGAAGACAATCTTCAGCGACCCGAAATGCAAGAAAAAACAAATGGGCGGGGGGGCATATTGAGCTCACTGAAGCGAATCGCTTACGAACTCAAGAGACACGCTCCCTTCACAGCTCTCGGAGCCTTTACCGGGATAATTCTCATGGGGGTTGTAATCCTTATCGGACTTTCTTCAGAAGACTCCCATACAATTTTCCACTTTCTGCACCCCGCTCACATCGTATTGAGCGCGCTCGTAACCACAGCTATGTACAGGCGATATGGGGGAGGTATTGGGGCAGCGGTGGGAATTAGTTTCTTTGGTTCGATCGCGATATGTTCGGTGAGTGACATAGTTTTTCCCTATCTCGGAGGAGTGCTGCTCGGGTTCCCCATAACCCTTCACGTATGTTTCATCGAATACACATGGCTCATAACTCTCTCAGCGCTTGCTGGCATCGCAATTGGACTGTTGTGGTCTCGGACAAGATTTCCACACGCGGGGCACGTGTTGTTGAGCACTTATGCATCGCTTTTTTACTTCACGACATTTGGAACACCAGTCGACTGGATCCCGCTATTGCCACTCGTTTTTCCGATACTCTTCGTGGCGGTGTGGATCCCATGCTGTGTAAGTGATATAGTTTTTCCCCTTCTATTCGTAAGGAAAAAGGGGGGAAGGCGGAGGCTTTAACGTGGACGAGCTAGATGAAGTACGTAAGAGAAAATTGAAAGAGCTAGAGGAGAAATATTTTGGAAAAAAAGAGGTAATAGATAAACCCATTCAAGTCACAGACCAGACGTTTGAAAGTACGATTAGGAAGTACCCTTTCGTCGTGATCGATTTTTGGGGCCAGTGGTGTCCACCCTGCCACATTATCGCACCAATCATCGAGGAACTGGCTAAGGACTACTCTGGAATGGTTGTTTTTGGCAAGCTAAACGTCGATGAGAACCAGATGACCGCGGCTAAATACGGTATAATGGCGGTTCCAACTTTGTTGATTTTCAAAAACGGTAGATTAATCGACCAAGTCACCGGGGTCTTGCCTAGGCAGCATTTGGAAAAGCGGATAAAGAATGTCCTCTGATGGCCCTATTTGACGGAAGGTTAAAGGAAAGATGATGGTCTAACACAAAGGTGAACCCATGGAAATAGTTTATGGCCCTGTTTCATCGTGGCGGCTTGGAAGATCGTTGGGAGTAGATTTGATTTGCCAAGAGAAAGGAAAGGTGTGCTCGCTTGATTGTACTTATTGTTCGTTGGGCAAGACCACGGAGTTGACGATCAAGCGCAGACTCTTCGTTCCTACCGAGCGGGTAGCGCAAGACCTCAGGGAAGTCATGAAAAAAGTTGAGGCGGATGTCGTGACTTTTTCTGGGACGGGCGAACCAACTCTGGCTCTGAATTTGGGTGAAGCGATAAAAGTTGCAATGGAGATCTCGGGTCTCCCGATCGCCGTCTTGACGAACTCCTCTCTGATGGATCGGGAAGATGTGAGAAGGGACCTCGTTCAAGCAGATATTGTTATCGGAGAGTTGGACGCCCCTAACGAGGAGATTTTTAAGCGAATAAACCGTCCCCATGAGGGAATTCATCTTGCGGGCATCATCGAGGGAATGAAAAAATTTCGGAAGGAGTTCAAAGGAAAATTTTCGCTTGAGGTGATGTTCGTCCCGGAGAATCAAGATTTCTCCAAAGAAATTGCGGCGATCGCGAGGACGATTAAGCCAGATGAGGTTCAGATCAATACTCCTCTCAGGCCCAGCCCTGTTAAGCCCCTGACTCCGGAGGAACTGAATAAGATTAAAAAAGACTTCGAGGGGATGAATGCTTGTTCAGTTTACGGGGCGAAAAAAGCCGAAGTAAAAAAAGTTGTGGGACCGAGAAAACTGAGACAACTCAAGCGGAGAGGATGTCAGACCTTTTTTGCCCAATAGGGATTTCTAAGATACCCGCAGGTCCTCCACCCACAATTATCAGCTCGTGTGACATTGGTTTCATTCTCTAGATCTTATCACATTCGCTAATCCTGATTTATCCCTTCACAGCTTTCAACTTTTTCCATACATCTCCGTATGTAGCTATCAGTGCGGCCATCTGTGCGGCTTGAGCATTTGATGGCATAACTATAATGCCGATTTTTTCTAGTTTCTTACATTGTATCGGTAAATTTTGCGGGTCTCGAGACGTTCCAATTACAGACGCCACCACGCTGAGGTAGCCCCCCTGCCGATCAGTTATGCTCTTCGCCTCCTCGACCGCTTTGGCTAGCTCGCCCGCTGGGTCGGGGTGAGCGCCTTGCCCCAGCACGACATCGAATAACAGTGCGGCCACCTCCCAGTCTCGCGCCTCCTTCAGGATTTGTTGGCACCGGAGACCGAGATCGATGATAGGGTGGGGTGCCCCTCGCGCAAACTCCTCCGCCTCGAAATCGACGCATGCATGGCGCTTGCTCGAGCGGGGGTCGGGCAGCCGCAGCCTTGGGCGGAGCGGAACGTTCGAGTAAACATTGCCCACAAGTTCCTGCAAAATCACCATTGCCTCCGTACACAACCCACTTCCTGAAAAGAGTCCCCTGATGTACTTCTGCCCATAGCCAAATTTTGAATGCTCTCGCTCGGCCAGCGCCTTGATTTCACAGGGCGGAAGCGTGAAACTGATTGCCTTTGGTTTCTCCTCACGCACCAGCGCAACCGCCTTGGCCGCCTCGTCCTCGAACGTGACTGCGGGCGTTGCCCCAACCTTGGAAATCAGCGTTGCATAGTCTCCAAGAAAACACACGACTACGGGCTTCCTGATGGTGCCAACTCTATCCAGAACCCGGCGGGCCACGCTGGTCGTTGGAGCCTTGCCTACCAGAATGACGACCTCTGTTGCCTCGTCCGCTTCCAGAAACTTCAACGCCGAGAGCGTCCCGAGACCGCCAACTTTTTGCGAGAGGTCGCGAGCGCCTACTCCAAGAGTATGTGAAATTCCAACTTCGTCGACCAAACATGAAATTTCCTGAATCCCCGTTCCGAGGGTGCCGACGATGCCCACGGGCCCCTGGCGCACAGCATTGGCGAACCCATAACTTGTGCCTCCGATAATTGCAGTGCCGCACCCCGGGCCGAGGAGCAAGAGTTCGCGTTCAGAGGCCGCTTGCTTGAGTTCAACTTCTTCCTCCAGCGAGACATCGCTGCCGAGGAGCACTACGTGTTTGTCGGCTTTGAGGGTCTCCATCGCCTCGCGGGCAGCGGGCGGGCCTGACCTAGAGATCGCGACGAACTCAGCCATTTAATCCTCTAAGATATTATTCACATTGACCAAAGAGATTTTGGGCATGACTTTGTGTATCCGCATAATGCTGGGAGTTGAACCCAAATCTAAGTGAAAAACTTTCTGGTTTGCGCATCCATTCGAACCGTACAATAATTTAAGTCATGGTGTAGATGTGGGTTGGGATGAACATGCAATTAGCAAGCTACAAGCTAGGCAGGTTTTTCTTGTGCGAGCTCAAGCACAATTCATCGTTCGTTAGCTCGATCATAAATTTTGCAAAGAAGAAAAGAGTCAAGATGGCGGCCTTCACCTTAGTAGGTGCGGTCAAGCGGGCGAAGCTGGCTTACTACGACCAAGTGACACACGAATACCAACAAATTAAACTCGACAAGCCTTTGGAGATCGCGAGTTGCTTCGGCAATCTTTCGCTCAAGGATGGCAAACCATTTGTGCACGCCCATGCCGTGCTCGCCGACGCGGCAGGCAAGACTTACGGGGGGCACCTGATCAATGCAACGATTTTCGCGGCCGAACTTCACCTTCAAGAGCTGCTGGGTAAGAAACTCGAACGGGAATATGACCAAACAACTGGCCTTGCACTGTGGGAGTTTGAGAATCGATAGGGCAAAATGATTACGCTGATAGCTTGCCCTCCGGCGACTTCTCATAAATCGTCGGGTCTTTAACACCAGCCTCCTCGAACGCGCGCCTTCTGTTTTGGCATGACTCACAGCGCCCACAGTGAAACTCGCGATTCAAGTAGCAACTCCACGTAAGCTCAAGAGGAATCCCAAGCTCAACAGCCAGCTTTATCACTTCGGCTTTCGTCTTACCCGCCAGCGGGTTTCTGATGGTGAGTTTTGACTCGGTGCCGAGCGATATCGCCCGCGCAATGGCAGAAACAAACTCTTGCCTACAGTCCGGATAAAATCGAGCATCGTCACCTTGCGCGCCAAAAAAAATTACTTCTGCCCCGACCGCCGCCGCATACCCGGCGGCAATGGCGAGCAGGATGCCGTTCCTAAACGGTACGATTATGCTTCGTTCGAACTTTTCTGGCATGAGTATGTGTTCATCGAAAAGCGCGGTGACGCCAGGTCCGTAAAGCTCCTTCAGAAAAGAGATGTCGACAATGCGGTGCTCTTTGGCACCCAGCGCCTCAGCGATTTTTTTCGCGCTTTCGATTTCTTTAGTTGCAATTTGTCCGTAGTTAAAGGAAAGACAATAAAGTTCGTAGTCCTCGCGCTTCGCGATAGCGACCGCCGTGGCGCTATCGGGCCCACCGGAAAGCAAACAAACCGCTTTCATTTTCTCTTTTCCTACTTACATGTTGCAGATTAAAAATTCAACACTCTCTATAGATGACCACAGCAAAAGTTAAACCCAAATTTCACCCATTTAAACAGAGAATCTTCATGATTACAGCCAAAGCAGTTATCTTCGATCTCGACTGTACGCTGGTCGATACACTCAGACGATTTTATGATGTTTTCAACCAACTGCTCAGTGAACGTGGGAACGAGCCACTTAGGTGGGATAAATTCTTCAAACATTATGTTGCGGACACGCTTGATGATTTGGTTACCACACAATCCAATAAAGAACGAGAGCGAAAGCTGCACGAGTTCTGGCTCGAGTTCCTCCGGAGGTACCGTGATGGGGACCCGGGCAGCAAGCGCATTCCAGGCGTGAGGGAAGTTTTCCAAAAGCTTCACGACGCGGAGGTCCCCATTGCGGTCATCACGAGCTGTATCGCCCCTTCAGTCCAAATAAAAGAGGAGTTGGAGAGTTTTGGGCTCGATAAATTCGTGAGGGCGATTGTCACGGGGAATGATGCTATTAAAGATTTAAATGAGTACCACTTCTCCAAGGTCGAAATATTCAGGCTCGCGGCCGAAAGGCTTGGAGTCGACCCTAAAGACTGCGTAGTCGTGGGGGACTACTGGAACGATATTCGAGACAGTAAGAAGCTCGGAGCGAAGACGGTTGCGGTACTGACAGGACTTATGAGGCGAGAACTTCTGGAAAAGTACGGCCCAGATGCGATCATCGAGAGCGTTCGCGACCTGCCAAAGGTTGTTAAATTTGAAAGCAAGAAGTTATGAGGGTGGTTGAATGGTTCGCATCGATGGAACAAGCTTTGGGAGAATCACCGTGGATGGTAGGCAATACACACACGATGTTTGGATCTTCGTCGATGGCTCAATCAGGCGACGCGACCGGAACCACGAGTTCACGCTGGATGAGCTTGATCTCCTGCTCAAGGGAAAGCCCGAGGTCGTGGTCGTCGGCACGGGACAATCGGGCTGCGTTAGGATTAATGAGGACGCCGTGAGGGAAGCCAACAGGCGAGGGATAAAAATAATCAGCGATGTTACTCCTAACGCTATCAAACGGTACAACGAAGCGATCAAGGCCAAACGTAAGGTAGCCGGTGCCTTTCACACCACATGCTAGGTGTTTGCATGGTTCGAGCATTTATCGGAATAGATATTGACGAAGTTGTGAGACAGAAACTCATTGCAGCCCAAGAGCAACTCCAGGCAACCGGGGCGCAGCTCAAGCTCGTCGAACCACCCAACATCCACGTGACGATGAAATTCCTCGGGGAAGTTCCCGAAGACAGGGTTGGTGAAATCGCTGAGGCGTTGGGAAAAGCAGCTGCTGGAAAGGGACAATTCGACATCGTGGTTAAAGGGATAGGCGTCTTCCCGAACCTGCGCCACATCCGGGTCGTGTGGGCTGGCGTGGCCGAGGGGCGCGACGAAGTCATCGGCCTCCAGCAAGGGATCGACCGCGAGCTGGGGCCGCTGGGATTCCGTCCAGAGCGAGATTTCGTTCCCCACCTAACAATTGCCCGGGTCAAAACAGCTAAACAAAAGGAGCGGCTAGTTGCACTCATCAAGGAAATGACCGACGCGGAGTTTGGAATGTCACGCGCCCAAGCGGTTGAATTGAAGCAAAGCAAGCTGACGCCGAAGGGGCCAATTTACAGCACCCTAACGCGGATTGAACTTGGCCAATAAACCTCTAACGGTGATTTTTTGCGCGTGGGGAGAAGAAAATTAAAATGATGGAAGGAGGCATGAGCTTTCAGCGAAAGTTCCGGCCGATTATCATTCGAGAGATAACTGGTTTGGAAATAATCAGACGCGGTGGGACGAAGGGTTTAAAGATAACGGGTTTAACCCTGATAGCAGAAAAATTCGTAAGAATATTTGGAGAGAAGGTGATGTGGGCAAGAAATGGGAGGAGTTCAAGAAAGACTTGCAAAAAATCAAATCGAAGTGATTTATTTATACAAAGGAGAGGTCGAGTGAAAGGCAAGTCTAAGAAACTTGTGGCTGCCCAGATTTTGGGTATTGTATCTGTAGTATGGATACCACTTGCCGCACTCTTTCATCTTTCGTCGAGTTTTTCTTTTCAGACATGTCAATCAACTCATCCTTAGAGATCATAATCTCTTTAACGATACCAAGGCAGGCACCGCGTTAAATATTCGGAGATAAACTCGAGAACTTTTTCGTCCCTGCAGAGCTTGACGATATTCTTCCCTCTGTAAATCTGATACCCATTCGCGATGGCTTCACCAACGTGCTTACCAAGGGTTCTGTGCTCCTCCAACGCTTGCTCTAGTACTTCCCTCGCCCTCGCCTGCTCGCGCTCGATCTCGAAGACTAATCTTCCTGCAACATCGACGAACGGGCCGGCGAACTTTTGCCCCGATTTTAGGTGGGTTTGGATGAAATCATTAACCTCAATCGAAACCGGAGGCCCAATGTGGGTGCGAACCCAGGGAAGCTTCGCTGCCACTAACTCGAGCAGGATGAGGGCCTGAGAATTCGACCAGACATCGCTCCGCATCACCTCAAACCCAGCCCGCGCCAGCCGCGTCACAAGAGTCCGCTCGGCCTTCCGGAGCTGAGGGTAGAGCACATCGGGAACGACATCGGGCGGGGAGAAAGTGACGCAAAACAGCACCGCCCCCCTGCGCTTCAACGTCGTCTGGATCTCCCGCGCGCTCAGCCTTCGCACGGGCTTGGGAAAGAAAAATAGTTCGTTCGGTCTGCGCGCGAAATCCTGGCAAGCGCGAACGAAGGTGGCGAAATTCTGCATCGAGACTGCGGCGCCCACGTTCCGGCTTGCATCGACGGGGTCAATCACGATCAGCGGCTGCCCCTCAAACACCCTCTTAGCTTCGGAGGGGTCTGGGTAACTGCGTTGGGGGTCGATGACTGTGCTTGGCTTCCAACCGCTCGCACTTTCCACTAACTTTTCAAACGATCCGTAGTGCAGTACGAGGAGTTCGCAGAGATATCCTGAAAAACCTTGCACTTTCAGCTCCGAGCCATAGCAACCAATGCCGAGCATGAATTGTTTCGTCAGCAGCACCTCATCAGCAAGTTCAGGCTTTAGGTGTTCGGTGATGTAGCGCTGATGGTGGGGCGAGCGATCGACCGCACTTTTGATTTCACTCGGTTTGGCAACATCGTAGCATGGCACTAGGTCGACATCGAATCCCTTGAACTCCATCGTCATGTAGGGATGCTCAGCGAACTGCTTATTTCCCTTGGCGCCAGCCACTCCCCGCGCAACAGATAGCCCTTGGCGCTCGAGCTCCTCCCGCGAAAGCCCCTCGGGAAAGAGAATGAAGATATCAATATCACGTTCGGAGCGAAGCCAAGTATCGCGCGCGGCTGAGCCCACGAGCATCGCCTTTGCATCGATGTCGAGTTTTGCGCAGACTGCATTTGTCCGCTTGATGAGCTCGGCCGCCACCCGCTTGAGGCGCTTCCGGTCGGCTGGGGTTGGCTTGATCTGCTTGAGAACTGATTTTAAAATTTTGTCCATTCGCTCCCGAACACCAATTTATATCTGGCGTTAAATGTCTAGCGCTTTCTCAATCGTGGTGCTGGGCGCGCCGGGATTCGAACCCGGATCTCCAGCTTTCGGCCGCGCGAGCGACCGCCAGGCTGGGGTGTTATCCGTTACACCACGCGCCCACCGAAAATCTTTTACCCAGCTAGGGGAGAGATCCAGTTGCCAGGCTGGGGTGTTGTCCCTTTTATTTTTTCGCTTCTGCGTAGTTTTCCCGCCGAGGCTTTAGGTTAAGGTTCTTTATAAGGGGGCAAAAATCGTAGGGAACGATGCTCAAGAGCACTCAAAAGCCTTATTTGCCGTAAAAACAATTCTTAGCCACCGTCAGGGGCGTGTCCTTTCCGGGTTGGACCCGGTTTTTTTACCATTATTGAGAGGTCACTTTAGTATTCCTTAAACATGGTGGAAGCAAGCCCGCGCCGACGGTCGCGCGGTCGTGGCCCCGGCGGGATTTGAACCCACACCTATTCTGAAAAATTGAAAAGTGCGGAAAAAGCGATGGTCGATATCGTTCTTGACACCATTCGGATGTTTTAAGAAATTTAGTGCCTTTTGTAGATCCCCACAGTGATGATGATTGCGATCGTAACGATTATCCCTATCATCAGCGCCCACGGAAACGGCTTTGAAGGGAACACGAGTGGATAGTCGTCTTGATTGGTTCCGCCCGCGATCGGCCGGGGCTCATCCACTATCCCGTCCTCATCAGCGTCGGGGTGTTCAGGGGGCTGCCAGTCGCTCCAGTAGTTCCCCTCCCCGTTCTCATCCCAGTAGTTGGTGTTGTCATCGTAGGCGTTGTTTTCCGTGTTGTTGAGCAGGTAGTTGTGGAAGATAGTGTTGTTGGACGAGTTCCCCCATAGCTCGATGCCGTAGTCGTTGTTCGAGCAGGTGTTGTTGGTCAGGGTGTTGTTGGAAGAGTAGAAGTTTAGGCGGATACCGTACTCGTTGTTCTCACAGGTGTTGTTGGTCAGGGTGTTGTTGGACGACAGGGAAATAATAGCTCCGCCGTGATTAGGTTTTTCGGAGAGCGGCCCAGATAAGGAAATGCCATCCCAGCGGTTGTTCTCGCAGGTGTTGTTGGTCAGGTTATTGTAGGAGGAGTCCCATAACCAGATGCCCCAGCCGTTGTTCGAGCAGGTGTTGCTGGTCAGGTTATTGTAGGAGGAGTCCCATAAGCAGATGCCCCAGCCGTTGTTCTC
>CAYSRF010000005.1:0-31028 GCA_964433595.1 Hadarchaeota archaeon (SeqCode)
AACCAAAAGTTTAGCATCGCACGGCTTTATCCTTTAGCGTTTTGTGTAGGGCTGTTCACGAGTTTGGACTCAAGCCACAGTTTACAACCTAACGACGCCAATCTAAAAATCCGAAGACTTTTTACACATAGCCGGGTCAAATTTCAAACATCTCATCGAGGGGCTAACCATGGTATCCTTCGGACTCAACATATCTCAAGAAGATCACGATCCAGTGGAGTTGCTAAAACAGACCAAGCGTGCAGAGGATGCGGGTTTCGAGGTCGCTTGGAGCTCTGATCACTTTCACCCCTATTACCACGAGAGCCCCTTTCATGAGCGCGCCAGCTGCGGGTTTGCTTGGGCGTGGATGGGTGCCGCTGGGGCGCAGACTAGAGGGATAAAGTTGGGCACGATGGTCACCTCCCCCTTGGGCAGGTACCACCCAGCTGTAGTCGCTCAGGCATTCGCAACCCTCGACTACATGTTCCCGGGCCGGATTATCCTAGGACTGGGGACTGGAGAGGCGATGAACGTGCGGCCGCTGGGGCACGAGTGGCCCAGTCACCTTGAGCGCCGCGAGCACCTCCGCGAGTCCCTCGAAATCATACAAAGGCTGTGGGGCGAGGAGTTCGTGGATTATGAGGGCAAGTACTTCAAATTGGAGACCGCCAACCTCTACACGAAGCCGAGGGGGAAAATCCCGATCTACGTGGGCGCCAAGGGCCCGAGGACCGCCGAGCTCGCCGGGGAGTTCGCCGATGGTGTTGACACGGTCTCGGATCCGAAGGTCCTGAAGGATGAGATCCTCCCGAGCATTCGAAAGGGCGCCGAGAGAGCCGGTCGGGACCCAGAGGCCATCGACTTGAGCACTTGGATTACATTCTCCTACGATGAGGATTACAAGCGGGCCCGCAAATCGGCCCTGCGGAGTGCCCCTTGGGCCCACCCCGACATCTGGAGTATGGAAATCTGGGACCCTAGGGAGATCCAGAAGCTCGGTGAAAGTATCCCCCAGGAAAGAGTGGAGGAGGGCATCTTCATCGGGGCTGAATCGGAGGGCATAATAAAGGAGGTGGAGCGGCTCGTGGACTTGGGTTTTGCTCACATCATTATCGCTAACCGTAGCCCCGACCCGGAGAGGGGAATTGATTTCTTCAGGGACGAAATTTTTCCCCACTTCAGGAACAGCGAGTAGTTCTCTAACTGAACTCTCCAAAGAAGGTATGGCGCGGAGAGGGGGATTTGAGCCCGCGCAATGATTAAGTGAGAACCAGCGGAAAATGCGAAGAAGGCAAACCTATATGAAAACCCGCGATAATTAAAATTGGGATGATATGGAGATCGACATAGGAGTGTGGATAGTTCTCCTTATTGTTATGGGAGTTTTCTACACCCTACTCATGCCCCAAATGATAGGGCTCCAAGCCCGCGTTGGGCTGAGGCAGCTGCGTAAATCGGTCAGCGAACTCGAGGGCTGGGCGAAGGAGAGCAGGAGAGTCGCGCTCCGGGAGATAACTAAGCACGGTAAACCCAAGCGTGATGTCGAGCGGGAGTTCGACAATTTCCTCGAATTTTTTGCTATCGCGCCGGTTAGCGCGGATCCTGCAGGAGTGCTTCGCAGGCTTGAGCACGTGCTTGACGTGCGGAAACGACGGTTCGAGAACATCGTCGCACACTTGGCCCCAAAAGTCGACCCCGAAGCCGCTGCCAACTTGGAGATGACCCTCGAGGGGGCGATGGCGAGCTATACCCTCTATCGTCTAGTGCGCCACTTCACGTTGCTGGCAGAGAAAACGAAGAGCTACCAGCTCGTCATGCTCCTCCAGATGCAACTACCCTTCCTGAAGGAGTATGGAAAAGCGTTCGTGGACGCGACGAAGACCTTCGTTGCCGGAAAGCCGATAGGTGACGGCGTTGGGGCAATGACAGCAACGCAGTTGATCGGGAAGGCCCGCTGCCGAGAACCCGTCGAAAACACCATCTACGCCGAGACGGAGTTCGACGGGCGAAAGCTGCTCGTGGTCAAAGCGAAAGGCCCCGGGGGACGGGTCGGCAAGCCCGGCGAGCTGGTCAAGCGCTTGGTCGAACGACGCAAGGTGAGTCGAATCATCATGATCGATGCCGCCCTGAAGCTCGAGGGCGACACAAGCGGGCAGGTGATCGAGGGCGTCGGGGCTGCGATAGGTGGGCCCCCCACGGAGAAATATAAGATCGAGGAAATATCGGTGAAGCGCAGGGTGCCGCTCGACGCCATCGTGATCAAGGAGTCATTCAAGGAAGCTATAAGGCCCCTCAACAAGCGCCTCGCACGCGCCGTCGATGTGGCCGCCGAAAGGGTGAAGCAGGCGGTGCGAGAGCGAACGAAGCCGGGTGATGTGGTGATTGTTGCTGGCATAGGGAACACGATCGGAATAGGACAGCGCACCGAGGAGCTACCCAAGGAATTCCCAGCACCGCCCGAGATGAAGAAGGGTGAACTCGAGTCAGATCTCCTGCCCTTCCGCTAGTTCTCTTTTAAGCGATGAAGTGAATATTTCCTAACAAGTGATGAATATGCGGCGCTACAAGCACTTAGGCGATGTGCAGAAGATCATGTGGGACCCGCAGAGGATTCGGAACATAGGCATCGTTGCTCACGTTGACCATGGCAAAACCACATTGACAGATTCCCTAGTCGCCGCCTCAGGCATCATAAGCTTCGAACTCGCGGGCGAACAGCTATTCACGGATTTCCTCGAGATCGAGCAGCAGCGCGGGATAACCGTGCAGACCGCGGCGGTGAGCCTAGCGCATACCTTCGATGGGCAGGAGCACCTCATTAACTTGCTCGACACCCCAGGACACGTCGACTTCAGCGGTGACGTCACGCGGGCCCTGCGCGCAATCGATGGGGTGATCGTCGTCATGGACGCAGTCGAGGGCGTCATGCCGCAGACCGAAACCGTGCTCCACCAAGCGCTGCGCGAGCGAGCGCGACCCATGCTATTCATCAACAAGGTCGACCGTCTCATCTCTGAGCTTAAGCTGACTCCCGAGGGTATGCAAGCGCGTTTCATCAAACTCATAACCAAATTTAACCAGCTGATCCGGAGGTACGCCCCGCCCGACATCGCCGAAAAATGGCAGGTGAGCGTCGAGAGGGGATCAGTCGCCTTTGGCTCAGCGAAGGAGAAGTGGGCTCTCTCGGTTCCCCAGATGAAGGCCAAGAACATCAGCTTCAAGGATATCATCACTGCTTACCAGACGGGCAACCAAGCTGAGCTGGCGAAGCGAAGTCCGCTTTTCGAGGTCGTGCTCGATATGGTCATCCGCCACCTTCCAAACCCGAAGGATGCGCAAGCGAGCCGAATCCCAATTATTTGGAAGGGAGATGTGGAGAGCGAGCTCGGCAAGGACATGCTCTCCTGTAACCCCGAGGGCAAAATTTGCATGGTGGTCACCGACATCATCGTCGACGAACAGGCGGGGGTCATCTCGACGGGTCGGATCTTCTCCGGCACACTTGAGAAAGGGAAGGCCGTGAGACTGGTGAGCGCCGGACAGGACGCGCGCATCCAACAGGTCGGGGTATACATGGGGCCCGATCGAGTCATGGTTGATCGAGTGCCCGCGGGAAACATCGCGGCTATTATAGGGATGAAGGGGGCTTACGTCGGTGAGACCTTCGTCGAGTCAGGCGTCGAGAGTAGGGGCTTCGAAGAAATGCGTTACATAAGCGAGCCCGTCGTCACCGTCGCCGTCGAGCCGAAGAACTTCCAGGAGTTGCCCCGATTGATAAACCAGCTCAAGAAGATCTCCCGCGAGGACCCAAACATACACATCAAGATCAACGAGGAGACGGGGGAGTACCTCGTCTCGGGGATGGGCGAGGTCCACCTCGAGATCGTCGACTACAAGCTCAAGGAGGCTGGGTTGGAGGTGAAAACATCGGAGCCCATCGTCGTCTACCGCGAGACGCTCCTCGGTAAGGCTGGACACATCGAGGGCAAATCACCCAATAAGCACAATCGATTCCTCATCACGGTCGAGCCCCTCGAGCCGGAGGTCGTGAAGGCCATCGAGGAAGGCAAAGTCGTCCAGAAGCAGGATCGGAGAGAGCGCGCAAACGTGCTCCGGGAACTGGGATGGGAAACCCACGCCGCGCGGAATGTCGTGTCAATCATCGGTGCGAACATCTTCGTAGACGTTAGCAAGGGTGTGCAATACATGCGCGAGGTTGAGGATTACGCCATCGAGGCCTTCAAGGAGGTCGTCGAGGAGGGGCCGCTGATGCGCGAACCCATGCGTGGGTTGAAGGTGCTCATAGACGATGCCTCGCTGCACGAGGATTCGGTGCACCGGGGGCCAGCGCAGATTATCCCGGCGGTCAGGCGCCCGATTCAGGCTGGGATCCTCTTGGCGGGTCCAACCGTGCTCGAGCCCCGGCTCAAACTCGAGGTGCGGGTGCCTCAGGAATTCATGGGTGGCGCCACCAAGGTCATCCAGGGGCGCCGGGGACGGATCGTTACCATGGAGTCGGAGGAAGACATCGCGATCATCAAAGCCTCGCTGCCGGTGGCAAATTCCTTCGGGCTTGCCGCGGAGATGCGCTCCGAAACCGAGGGGCGGGCGATCTGGGGGACGGAGTTCGAAAAATTTGAGCAGTTGCCAAAGGAGCTTCAGGAGCAGGTCATTCGGGACGCGCGAAAGCGCAAGGGGCTGAAACTGGAACCACCCAAGCCCGAGGACTTCATGGAGTAAGGGCAGATCGAAATGAAACAAGTGGCGGCTATCTTCATTGTATCTGTTGTTGCCTTAGCTGCAATTGTAATTTATTTCCAAAGCGTGATGGAGAAGGGTGGAGAAGCAGTAGGAGGCAACGCCCCCAACTTTACGCTCATAGACACGGATGGCAATAGCTCCAGTCTCTCGGATTTTGAGGGGAAGGTGGTAGTCCTTGACCTAATGGCAACTTGGTGCGGGCCATGCGTGCAAGAAATCCCACACCTGAAAGAGGTTCAACAACATTACGGCGATGATGTAATTATTTTATCAATCAGCGTGGCATGGGGTGGAGATACAAACCAAGGGCTAGCAACATTAAAACAGGAGCGAGGATGCACCTGGCGATTTGCGATTGATACAGATGATGTTGCCACGGAATACGATGCCATGGCTATCCTAAAGCTCGTGATAATTGACAAAAATAAGAATATTCGATTCACCCATGTAGGCGTAATACCTTCATCCATGCTAATCGAAGAAATAAACGGATTGTTCTAGGCTGGGGCCTATCATGGATTTGGCAAGCATCGCGTTCGCATTTTCAGCGGGCATGGTAGCTTTTTTTTCGCCCTGCTCCTTTCCCCTGTTCCCCGCTTACATCTCATACTATCTAGGGCTGAAAGAAACTTCTCCAAGGAAAGACCAAGCCACCTCCGTATTAAAGAAGGGAATCCTCGGGGGAATCGCCTGCGCAGTCGGTGCCATCCTAACTCTCAGTCTAATAGGCTTTGGAGTTTCAACATTCGGGGGCGCGATTACACCTCACATCCCCAAGATGGAGCTGATCGTCGGTACGATCTTGGTTGTGATGGGGGTACTGATGCTCCCCGGCGTGCCCCTAGGTTTCCGTACTAAAACGAAAGCGGGCACGCGTAAAGGCTATGAAAGTCTATTCGGTTTCGGCGCGCTTTATGCCTTGGCAACCGCGGGATGCGTTACACCAATCTTCATTGAAGTTGTGCTCAGGGCTATTATGAGTGGGTTCATCGGAGGGATGGCAATATTCTTATCCTACGCCTTGGGTCTCAGCTTGCTGCTTATCATTGTTACCCTCTTCGCTGCCAGCGTAAAGGAGATGGCGATGGCTAAATTGATGCGAGCGATGCCGTATGTGGAGAGAGTCGGAGCGATTATATTGATCGCTGTGGGAGCTTACCTCGTCTATTACTATTTCATCACATTTTCTTAGCTAACCAAACAATTTGCTATCAAGCCAAATTTCTCCGGTGCGAGGTCCATGACGCCGGCAAATTCCTTCGGGCTTGCCGCGGAGATGCGCTCCGAAACCGAGGGGCGGGCAATTTGGGGGACGGAGTTCGAAAAATTTGAGCAGTTGCCCAAGGAGCTTCAGGAACAAGTCATTCGGGACACGCGAAAACGCAAGGGACTGAAACCGGAGCCTCCCAAGCCAGAGGACTTTATGGAGTAGGAGCAGATCGAAATGAAACAAGTGGAAACTATTTTTAGGGACACCCCATAATAGCTGAATTGTTATTATCTTGCGATGAAGTATGCGCCCTTTTTAACTCCTTTTTTAATAACGAGATTTAAGTCAACAAGCTCTTTCATGTCCCTCTTTGCAGTTTTATCGCTCACTTGGAACGACTCCGCATATTTCTTAATCGTCATTTTCTGCTGTTCGTTCACCATTAGTTTTAAAGCCCGAATTTGTCTTTCATTCAATCCTATCTCTTTGAGGTCGATTCCTTTTTGCGGTTACACCAGCTCAAGGATTTTCTCCCCCAGCCCCCTTCCAAGTGATCCGGTGAAAAAGGGTACCTAGCGTTGAAAGTGCTCGTGACCGATCCAATTCATTAGGATGGTCTCAAGCACTCCGAGAGTTCGCAGAGGTGTAGGTAGCGGCTAGCTTAGGGCGAGAGGAGCTGATTAGGCGTATCACAGATTTTGATGCTTTGATCATTCGAAGTGCCACGAAGGCGGAAAAACCAAATAATGTAACTTCAAACGGCTTTGATTATGGCCGTTTGCCGATAGCCAGTAAAGACACGAATGTACCCCTTGAACTCTCGGTCGAGCTCTGCATCGCCGGTATCAACCTTCAAAGTTTGTGTGAGCATGAGCTTGTGGGGGGTCGCCAGCACCCACACGTTCTCCTTTCTGACCCGGCGGATGACCTCGGGGCTGAGCTGTTGATTTCCGCGCCCTAAGATGAATCCCTGCTTTCCTATCGGGGTCACGATGATCGTCGCTGGCTTCTTCTCTATCGCCTCGAGGATCTGCCGCTCGCTCACGTCACGCGCGAGCAGTTTAAAGTTTTCGATCAGGTCGACCCCCAACAACGTTGAGTCGTGAATACCCAGCTCCTCGGCGACCGCCCGCGTCGTCGTGCCTGGCCCAAGTGCGTATATACGCCCGCGCTCCATCAGCTCAAATACAAATCGCGCGATCGCCCTTTGGTCCGCCAGCTCATAGCCCGCGCTCCCCTCCTTCGTCGCCTGCATCATCACTGGCTCATATGGCACCCGCGCATAACCCTTGAGCTTCGCCACGAGGCGATCTTCGCGAAAGGCGTTCTCGTCGATGTCCATCACCTCAGCCTCGCAGAGCGGTAGCCCCTCCCCTAAAAATCGAGCAGCGACATCGCCTGCGGCTTGTGGGGTGTTCGCGAAGGCTGCCGAGTACATCTTGACGCCACAAGGGATACCAAGCAGGGGGACTTGGTTCCCTATTGCGCTTATAACATCGCTTAACGTGCCGTCGCCGCCTGAAATGAGGATGAGATCAACGCCCTGCTGAAGCATTTCCTTGGCAGCTCGCTTCGTGTCATCTGCCGTCGTCTTGCCTAAAACGACTTCACCAATCACGCGCGCGCTCAAACCCGCCCCCTTGACCTCGTCTGCGCCCATCTCCGCCGGATAAGTTATGAGTTCAAACTCTGCTCCAGCGCGCTTTAGAACCAGCAGGGTCTCAATTGCCTTCGCCGGCGAGACTGGTTCAGCGCCCAACTTGCGCGCCTTCTCGATAATCTCCGCGCCATTCGTTCCCTTTAATCCGACGCGCCCGCCCATGCCAGCTATAGGATTTACTATCAAGCCGAGTTTTCTCATCAGACCTCTATACTACATCGTGCACCAAAAGGTTAGCCACGCGACATTTAGATAGTAGTTTAGTACTGCAATAAGTAGCGGTAAAATCAGTAGTTCACTACGAAGTTGCGTGAGTTGCTCAAGGACTGATTATCCTTTGAGCCTGCGATGCATCCTCCAGCTCAAGACCGGCTCGCGCGAGGCCTTGACCTCATCGAGCCTTCCGATTGCCGTCGCGTGAGGCGCCGTTCGAAGCTTTTCCGGCCTTGAGCGAGCCTCCTCGACTATTGCCTTGAGCGCGTCAACGAAATGATCAAGCTCCTCTTTTGGCTCGGTCTCGGTCGGCTCGATCATCAACGCCTCCGGCACGATCGGCGGGAAGTAGTAAGTCGGGGCATGCACGCCGTAGTCGAGCAAACGCTTGGCGATATCCCTTGCCGTTACACCAGTTTCACGCTTTAGCGGCTCAGCGCTGAAGACCACCTCGTGCTTGCAGGGTCTTTCGCTGTCAAACTTCAGCTCGTAACCTTTAACGCCAAGTAACTTGCGCATGATGTAGTTCGCGTTGAGGGTTGCCGTTTCAGCCGCCTCTGTTAGACCATCGGCGCCCATCAGGAGGATGTAAGCGTATGCCTTCACGAGTACGCCGAAGTTTCCGTAGAACCCGTTGATTTTTCCTATCGAATCCGGGCGATCGTAGTCGAGGTAATAACGGTTGTGCTTTTGATCGTATTCCACGACGGGGACCGGCAAAAAGCGCTCAAGCTTGCGCGTCACCCCAATCGGGCCTGAACCGGGGCCGCCTCCCCCGTGAGGTGTTGAAAAGGTTTTATGTAAATTGTAGTGCACGATATCGAAGCCCATGTCGCCCGGCCTAGTCTTCCCCATAATACCGTTGAGGTTCGCGCCATCATAATAGAGAATCCCACCAGCGCTGTGAAATATGTCCGTGATTTCTAAAATTTGATCGTCGAACAGGCCGAGGGTATTAGGATTTGTGAGCATGAGCGCTGCGGTGCGATCAGAAACTGCATTTTTAAGGGCATCGAGGTCGACGCGTCCGCGCACATCAGATGGCACGACGACGACGTTGAATCCCGCCATCGCCGCGCTCGCGAAGTTTGTTCCATGAGCGGAATCCGGAACTATGACCTCGGTACGCCGCTCCTCCTCCTTAAACCTGTGGTAGGCGCGTATTATATGCATCCCCAAAAACTCGCCATGGGCCCCAGCTGAAGGGTGCAGGGTGACTCTGCTCACCCCAGCGATCTCCGCAAGGTACTTTTCAAGCTTGTACATGAGCTCGAGCGCGCCCTGAACGGTGTCCTCCGATTGGTGGGGATGGATGCAAGCAACTGTCTCAAGGCCCGCGAGCTCCTCACATATTTTTGGGTTGTACTTCATCGTGCACGAGCCGAGCGGGTAGAAGCCAGAATCAACTCCCCAGTTCATCTGCGAGAGACGGGTGTAGTGCCTCACCACTTGGGGCTCGGAGACTTCGGGAAGCTCGAGTCGTTCACGCAAAAGCTTTTTTGGGATATTTACGCTTTTAAGGAGTTTCTCTGACGGCGGCGGCCATGCCCGCCCTAGCTTGCTTAACTCAAAAATCAGCGGCTCTGCCCACCGCGCTTGTTGATAATTCATCTTTTTCCTCCGACGATTTCTTTAAGCGTTTTCGCCAAGTAATCAATGTATTCGCGCGAATGGAGTTCAGTCGTGCAGAGCAGGGCCGTCTCCCCCAGCTCTGGAAATTCCCCTCGAAGAGGTACCCCCCCTTGAATTCCACGCTTGAGTAGTTTTGAGTTGAGTTTCTCGATCGACATACGTGTGTCATCACAGTTGAGCGAGAATTCGTTGAAGTGCGGCGCATCGAAGATCGGGGTTTTTAAGCCGTGGATTGCGTTCAACTTTTTCATCGCATAGCTCGCGTTTGCAGCGCAGCGTTCAGCCACCTTGCGCAGCCCTTGGGGCCCCAGCGATGCGAGATAAAATGCGGCCGCAACCGCACACAAGTTATTATTTGTACAGATATTCGAGGTCGCCTGCTCGCGGCGGATATACTGTTCACGCGTCGCCAGGACCATGCAGTACCCACGCTTCCCACCATCAAGCGTCGTGGTCATCCCTATCAGCCTCCCCGGCATCTGTCGCACGAGCTTCATCTCGCTACGGCATGCGAAGATCCCGAGGCAAGGGCCCCCAAAGCTAACCGGGTTACCGAGCGGCTGTCCCTCGCCCACGACGATGTCGGCACCGTAGTCGCCTGGAGCCTTGAGCAGACCGAGTGAAATTGGGTTGACCCCAACTACGAAAAGTGCCCCCGCCTTATGGACGATGTTGGCTATTTCCTCAACCTGCGTTTCCAAAAAGCCAAGGTAGCTCGGGTTTTCCACGTAGACGCCAGCTGTATCCTTTTTAAGCTGAGCGCGAATCTGTGAAAGATCGAGCTGACCTGTTTTGCGGTCATAACCGATTTCGGTCACTTCTAAACCTGGGCTAACAACATAAGTTTGGAGCGTGGCACGACGCCCAGGGGAAATCAACTTCGGAATGAGAAATCTTTTGCGATGGGTTATACGAGCACACATCAACGCCGCCTCGCCCAACGCGCTCGCCCAGTCGTACATCGAGGCATTCACGACATCCAGCCCAACCAACTCCGCGACCATGCTCTGATATTCGAAGAGCGTCTGGAGCATCCCCTGGCTGACTTCAGGTTGGTAAGGCGTGTAGGAGGTTACAAATTCAGAACGCTGTGTGAGCGCTCGAACGTGCGAGGGTATGTAGTGGGACCATGCGCCGCCGCCAAGGAATGAAAGCATTTGGGTAAAGGGCTTGTTCTTCGCCAACATTGCCTTCATGTGGCGTTTGACCTCAAGTTCCGACATCGCCTGTGGTAACTTCAGGGGGCGCTTCAATCGAATTTTTTCGGGGATATCTACAAAAAGCTCGTCAATGGAGGCTACCCCTATCTCGCGCAGCATTTGTTCTCGGATCTCACGAGTGTTCGGGATGTAAGGGTGACCCACATATACCACTTACTCGAGCCCCTTCAGGTACTCGACGTACGCTTTTGCGTCCATCAAGTTCTTTAGTTCGGCTTCAAACGCGCTCGGCTCAATCAGGCAGATCCAGCCCTCGTTATAGGGGCTAGTGTTGATAAGTTCTGGACGCTCCTGAAGCGTTGCGTTTGTCTCTTTAACTGTGCCACTAAGAGGGCTGTGGACCGTCGAAACTGCCTTGATTGATTCGACAGCTCCCAGCTCCATCTCCTTCGTCTTGGATTCTGCCAGCTGTTTGACCTGCTTCTCGACCTCTGATAACTCAACGTAGACAACGTCACCCAGCTTGTCCTGTGCGTAATCGGTGACCCCCACGCGGGCTAGATTGCCTTCGAGTTTGACCCACTCGTGCTCACGGGTGTAGTAAAGCCCTTCGGGCACTTCATATTCGCCTACTTTCGTTTGACCACCTCCCTCAAATCAAATCCATCCTTAAGAGATCTACGAAGCTCAGGCAGCTCCTCTCCTTTTGACACCATACCTCTCTGAATCATAAAATGGGAAATTAACGATTTCAGCACTGCATGTCCTGCCACGAATCTTGACCTTAACTTCATCACCTGGAGAGATTTCAAGAGGTACATATACATGCGCTATACCAATTTTAAGTAACGGAGAAAAGACCCCAGAACTTACATACCCAATCTCCTTGCCATTCTTCAATATTTTATCGTTTTTATGGGGGATGCCGCGGTCAATCATTTGCATTCCAATGCGCACCTTTGACAAACCCTTCTCCTTCTTTTTCAACATTGCCTCTCTCCCTATGAACTCTCCCTTATCCAATTTAACTACGAAAGCGATACTGGCCTCAAGTGGAGAGATATCCTCCGTTAATTCATGACCATATAGACACAAACCCGCCTCAATGCGTGTTGTATCGCGCGCGCCCAATCCACATACCCCAAGGCCAACTGGCTCGCCGGCATGCATGAGGGCATTCCAGAGCCTTTCGCCTCGCACCGGATTCGATGGTAGCTCATCGGTTATGAGAAGTTCAAATCCATCTTCACCAGTATACCCAGTCCTACTCACAAGCGCCCGCGTGCCGGCAACTTCCATAAATGCATTGCTACCATATCGCTTAAGCCGCGAGAGATCAAAATCTGTAAGCTTTTGAAGCACTTTGCGAGCATTGGGGCCTTGTAACGAGAACAGAAGCGTAGTCATCGTAATATGTTCAACCTCAACATCTGGAGGGGCTTGTCGCACTAGCCAATTAAAATCTTTATCGGCATTGGAAGCATTATCCACGACCATGTATTCCTTTTCACCAACGCGGTAGACAATGAGATCATCAATTACACCGCCACGCATGTTGCATATGGTTGAGTATTGACCAGTTCCGATCGCAAGTTTTGAAACATCATTTGTTGTCACGCGCTGCAAGTAATCAAACGCGCCCTCCCCCTTTACCGAAACTTCGCCCATATGGCTCACGTCAAAAAGACCAACAGTATCCCGGACGGCCATGTGCTCTTCAACAATACTGGTCTTGTACTTAATGGGCATTTCCCAACCACCGAATGGATTCATTTCTCCCCCCAAGGAACGATGATTCTTCTCAAGTGGGAGATGCTTTAGCTGCTTCATACCTATCTGATTACAATAATTGTGATTCAATTTAAATATCGAACTTTGAGAGAAATTATTTTATACACCATAAGTGAAAGGATGGTGAATGTCTGGATGTGCACATTGGAGCGATGATGGATTGAAATCAGCGGAGTTCAAAGCCCCAAACGGCCTCATTCGGATTGACCTGGAACTCGATGGCGATATCATCTCCAGCATATCGATCACCGGGGACTTTTTCATGTATCCTGAAGACTCACTTAAGCAGCTAGAAGATACACTCGTTGGCGCAAAGGCAGACCGGACATCACTGTTGGCGCGAGTTGAGGATTTTTACAGCTCGACAGGCGTACAAACACCAATGATGTGCCCTGAGCACTGGGTTGAGGCGATCATGTGTGCAATCGGTGGTTGATGTAATGTGTGAGGCCAAGGTGCGGGCCGGGGAGTCTGCGGGCCGGGGAGTCCGCACTCAATGGCGGTTGCTACCGTTGCGCATCGATGACGCGTTCACGAGCATGGCGGTCGACGAGTCTTTGCTTAAGCTGAACGCGGAGGGCAAGTCACCCAACACTATCCGCTTTTGGCGTTGGCTTCCCTCGACGGTTTCGCTCGGTTGTTTTCAAAACGTTGAGCGTGAAGTCGACCTTGAAGTAGCAAAAAAGTATGGCGTTGATGTGGTCAGGCGCATCACTGGCGGGGGAGCTGTATTCCACGACCACGATGGGGAGCTCACCTACAGCGTCATCTGTAAGCATGATGATGTACCCGACGAAATCATCGAATCCTACAAGCTCATTTGCGGCGGCTTGGTGCTGGGCTTTGAGCGCTTGGGCCTACAAGCTGAGTTCAAACCGGTCAACGATGTGTTAGTAAACGGAAAAAAAATATCGGGCAGCGCTCAGACCCGGCGGTGGGGTTCGGTGCTGCAGCACGGGACGGTGCTTATCGCGCCAGATGTGCGGCGGATGTTTGAACTGCTTAAAGTGAGTCCGGAGAAAATTTCGGACAAGTTCATCGCTTCAGTTTACGAGCGGGTGACGACAGTCGAGCGAGAGCTAGGTAAAAAACCAAGCTTTGAGGAGGTCAGGGAAGCGATGAGCAGGGGGTTTGAGAGGTCACTTGGTGTTAAGCTCTCCGAGGGAGGGCTAACGAGCGAGGAACTGGAGCTTGCGGCGAAAATTAAGCTCAAGTACGCGTCAGACGAATGGTTGAGGAAACGTTGATGGTTGCTGAAATCCAACGCCGCGCGTTCTCAAAGAAATTTAAACATGACTCCACTTTCTGGGCCTGCTACCCTCACCCCCGCTTCCCCACGCTCTCGATCACCGGCGACGAATGTGTGTTGAACTGCAAACACTGCGGCAGGCGCTATTTGCGGCATATGTTGTCTTGCCCCTCACCAAGTGTCCTATTTAGGACATGCTCAAGTTTGGCCGCGAACGGCGCACGCGGGGTGCTCCTGAGCGGTGGTTACAATGAAGAGGGCTGGGTCCCACTCGAAGGGTTCATCGACACGATCGCCGATGTGAAGTGCGAAACAGGACTCTTTTTTAACGTCCATACTGGCTTGGCACCGCCTTCACTGGCTAAGGAGCTTGGGAGGGCAGGTGTTGACATGGTCTCGGTAGACTTGATTGGGGACGATGAAACGATAAAGCATGTTTTGGGAATACAGCGAACGACTAGAGATTACGAGCGAATGTTGAAGACTCTTGAAAGGTCGATTCCAAACGTCGTGCCCCACATCTGCATCGGGCTCCACGGGGGTGAAGTCAGAGGAGAGTTCAGGGCTCTTGAAATGGCAGCTGACATCGATACCGCTGCCCTAGTTTTCCTCGTTCTCATCCCAACCAAAGGTACCGCGTTTGAAGGAGTCAAGGCACCTGCTCCATCAGTTGTCGGAGAACTCATAGCTGAAGCCAGGCTCAGGTTCCCAGAAATCCCGCTGACGTTGGGCTGTATGCGACCCAAGGCAGCCGACAGAGCCGAGTTTGAACTCCAAGCAATAAGCTCGGGCATCGATCGAATGGAGATTCCAAGTGCGGAAGCTATCGAAGCTGTACAAAACACGGGGCTGAGGGTAAGAAGGCTGGATGCTTGCTGTGCTGTACCAAACGAAGTTGCGGAGAGATGGGCGATTGGTTAGTCAAGTAAGAGTTTCAGTTGGTACCGGCGTCGTGCTTGGCCTTTGGAAAGGGCAGCTGATGGTGGCTCCCACGACCGCATACCTGCTCACCTATTATCCCGGACGATGTCGTGCTAACTGCAAATTCTGTCCGCAGGCTCGGAATAGCACATCGGACTTGAGCATGCTTTCCCGTGTGGTTTGGCCCAAGTGTGAGGTCGATCTGGTTCTCGAAGCCCTCCGGGAGCATCAGGGTAGGCTGAAGCGAGTTTGTATCCAAGCTATCAACTACCCTGAGGTCATTGATGACCTATGCGAGCTTGTGGTGCGAATAAAAAGCTTTTGCGACCTTCCGATCTCCATCTCATGCCAGCCTTTAACCGGTGCCGACATCAAAAGGCTTGTCGGCGCAGGTGTCGAACGGATTAGCATAGCCCTCGATGCCGCAACGCCTGAGGTTTTCAACCGTGTCAAAGGACGGGAGGTCAGTGGTCCATACGAATGGCGCACACAGATGAAGGCGCTCGATGAGGCCAGGGCGATGCCCGGTGATAGGGTCTCTACCCACCTGATGGTTGGTCTCGGCGAAACTGAGGAGGACATGGTTAGGACAATTCAGCTCCTTCATGACAAGGGCATCGTCGTCGGGCTGTTTGCGTTCACACCGATATCCGGCACACCCTTAGCCAAGCAAGCGCGGCCGAATGTTCCTAGCTATCACCGGATTCAGCTCGCCAGCTATCTGATTAGGCAAGGGCTGACCGATGTTGGGGGGATCACCTTCAAAGATGGGCGAATCACAGATTTTAGGGTAAGTCGGGAAGTCTTGCGCAGGACCGTGGACAGCGGAGAACCGTTTAGGACATCCGGTTGCCCGGGCTGTAACCGTCCCTTCTATAACGAGTCGCCTAGGGGGCCGATATACAACTATCCACAAAAACTAAAACCTCGAGAAATCGCGATGATCCAGGACCAACTAGGAGTGAATTAGGAAAACGGAGGGGTACACGTATAAGCTTCTTGTCGGACGAAAGTCTACCGGTGGTCGACATGCTCACGCGTGCCGCTGAAAGGGTGAAACCTTGAGGCACATCGTCATCGTGGGCTTTGAATCCGCCGGGTTGACGGCAGCTTCGACTGCGCGGATGGGCGATCGCAAGGCCAAGATCACCGTCATCGAACGCCGTTCCTACGAGATATACTATCCATGTGGCATACCGTTTGCAATCGGCGGCGAAATTGCAGATATCCAAAAGCTGATCGAGCCGGCGCTCAGACTCCCAAACGTCGAAGTCCGGACGGCGACCGAGGCAACAGCTATAGACACAAAAAAACAGACGATCGAAATCTCTGACCTCAAAGTTGGCAAACGGGAGGAGCTCAAGTACGATGCGCTCGTATTGGCGACTGGCAGCTATGCATTCAAGCCTCCGATACCCGGCATCGATCTGAAAAACGTGTATGTGGTGAAGACAGTTGAAGATGGACGGGCAATCATCAATGCGCTCAACGAGGCCAGAAATGCCATCGTAGTCGGAGCAGGACCGATCGGCATCGAGACTGCTGCAGCACTCCAAAAGCGAGGATTGAACGTTAGCTTGGTAGAGATGCTTCCCTCTGTACTGCCGGGTATGCTTGATCCGGATATGGCCGATTCTGTTGCAGAACACCTGCGTGATAAAGGCATTCATGTCTTTTGCGGGCAATCGCTGAAGGAGATCTGCGGCCAAGGACAGGTGAACTCCGTCATGATGGAGGAGCAGGAGCTACCAGCCGAGATTGTGATAGCCGCCGTAGGTGTAAAGCCGGAAGTGGGGTTGGCGAAAGCAGCCGGTGTGGAACTCGGCAAAACAGGGGGGATAAAGGTCGACGAGCATCTCCGCACAAGTGCCCCGAACGTTTACGCAGCGGGGGATTGCACCGAGAGCTTTTGTCTCATAACCAAGCGACCTGTGTTGAGTCAGCTTGCGACGACGGCCATACGCATGGGCAAGGTCGCCGGCACCAACGCGGCTGGCGGCGATGCGGTATACCCCGGCACGTTCAACACTATCGTGACGTGCGCCTATAGCTTGGAGATTGCATCAACGGGCGTGACGACCTATGCTGCCCGGCAAGCGGGATTTGCGCCCGTTAGTGCAAGGGTCCGGACGTTGAGCAAACCTCATTACTATCCCGGTGCGGAGCCGATCATCGTGAAACTTTTGGTCGAACCCCGTGAGCACAAGCTGATTGGCGGACAGGTGCTGGGCACCGAGGAGGCAGCCGAGCGCGCAAACTTGCTAGCACTGGCTATCCAGAAAGGGATGACCGCCGAGGAACTTGCAAGGATCGAATACTGCTATGCTCCGCCCGTCTGCGATTGTATAGAGCCATTAGTAGTGGCGGCTGAAGCCCTCCTACGCAAGCTTAAGTAAAGGGCACGTTCGCGGTGCCGTATGTGGAGCGAGCCGGAGTGATTATATTGATCGCTGTGGGCGTTTACCTCGCCTATTTCATCGCATTTTCATAGCTGACCAAACAATCAGCTATCACACCAAATTTCTCCGGCGCGAGGTCCATGACGCGGGCTTCGGCAAGCTCTTTAGGGAGCCTCTGATCTATCATCGCTCGCCTCTCTTCCTTCGGTATCTCCATCCCAGGGAATACCTCCCCGAACGAACGGTATAGCGCGTTCCGCACCCGCTGGCGCCGATGCTGGAAGAGCGCTCGAATGACGTTTACCAACATGCGCTCATCTGCGACCTCGAACGGCGGTTCTCGCGGTCTAAGCCTGACAATCGCCGACGTGACTTTTGGTTGGGGGAAAAATGCTGCTGGCGGCACCTCATCGAGCAACTCGACGCTTGCGCGATAGTAGGCGTTCACCGTCAGGCGGCTGTAATCGTCGGACCCCGGCTTTGCCACGAGCCGCTCGGCGAACTCCCGTTGATACATCAGTACAGCTAACTCAAAATCATGCTCAAGCAATTTGAAAGTGATGTCTGAGGAGATGCCGTAGGGAAGGTTCGCGACGACTTTGTTAAACTTAGGAAGCTCTACGCGCAACGCGTCCCCGCACAACAGCTTAACGTTTGAGTGGCCCCTTAACCGCTCCTCTAGAACTTTTATGAGTCTCCTATCTCGCTCCACCGCAATCACCCTTCCCGCACGCGCGGCGAGCAAAAGCGTTAGATTTCCTATCCCGGCACCTATCTCGAGCACCACATCATCACGAGAGAGTTCGGCGTAATTAACCATCTGCTCCAAGAAAGTTAAATCCACAACTTGGTGCTGCCCTGCCCGCTTGCTGAGCCTTATGCCGTGCTTGCGCAATAGGGCTAAAGTTTGCTCGAGCATGTGCCCCCATTTTTATAGCTCTCTCGTGCTTTTAGAAATAGGGATGTTGGTGGTCTCGGAAACTTTCCTCCGCAGAAGGAATGAACTGTTCAGGCGGCTCAGGCGGGGAGAGATGTTGACCCCGGAACTCGAGCTAGCGATGATTGATGTCTACGGCGGACGGGGTAAGCGAGCCTTGGAGGCCATCAAGCGCCATCGCGTGATAAGGCGGGGCAGGCGATGGTTCGTGCGAGGGAAAGCAGACGAGTATGAAGTTGTCCGCACTTTCTGCACTTGTCGTGACTACGTAATGAACATCGCTACCGAAAAAATCGACGCCGACATGTGTTACCACGCGCTCGCGAAAAATATCTGCGAAGCTCTCAACGCATACTATGTGATTGAACCGGAAGTTAAAAGCTAATCACGGTGATGAAATGCGACTTGTGATCAAGTTTGGTGGTGTGCCTGTCAAGGACGGCAGGAGCATTCGTAAAGCAGCTGAGTTAATTATTGATCGATGCAAAAAGCGTGACAAGCTCGTGGTTGTCACCTCCGCCATGGCAGGCGTCACCGACGAACTCGCGACGATTGCGAGCAAACTCGTCGCACCCCACGCGAACCCTAAGCAACTGATCCCCGAGTTCATGAAGCGCATCTCTAACAAGCACTTCGAAGCGTGCAGAGTCGCCATTGCTGATAAGGACGTTATCTACCAGACCACACGAACAGTCCGGGATATTCTCGACAATTTACAACGCGTGCTCATAGGCATCTCCTATCTGGGCGAGCTCTCACCTCGCTCGCAAGACCTCGTGCTGTCTTTCGGAGAGCGTCTCTCTGCACCTATCCTCGCAGGGGCCATCAAGTCGTTGGGTATGTCTTCTAAACGCTTAACGGGATTCGAAGCGGGAATTATTACGGACGACCGCTACACTGAGGCTCGGCCACTGCTCAAGAAAACTCGCAAACTCGTCCAACAACGCTTAAACAAAATTCTTGCTGCCGGGGAAGTTCCCGTGGTAACTGGGTTCATCGCTGGTACCGAAGATGGCATCATAACGACTCTCGGTCGGGGCGGCTCGGATTACACGGCGTCCATACTCGGTGCAAGCTTGGGCGTTGACGAGATATGGATCATGACCGATGTCGACGGGATTATGACCGCCGACCCGAAGACGGAGCCGAACGCCAGAGTAATCGAGATGATCTCCTACCTCGAGGCAACGGAGCTTGCTTACTTCGGGGCGAAGGTGCTCCACCCCCAGATGATCGAACCAGCGATGAAGCTAGACATCCCAGTACGCGTACGCAACGCCTTCAAACTCGATCATGAGGGTACGTTGATCGTCCGGAAGCCTAAGCGAACGGAGGGGATAGTCAAGGCAATAACCGCTAGCAAGCACGTCTCGTTGATCACCGTGGGAGGCGCGGGGATGATAGGTACTCCAGGAGTGGCTGCGACCGTGTTTGACATCCTTGGACAGGCAGGCATTAAAGTGCTTATGATTTCCCAAAGTTCCTCGCAGGCGAACATTAGCTTTGCCGTAGACCGAAAACAACTAGATGCCGCCCTCCGCGCTTTACGTACAGAATTCGCTAAACGTCGGATTGATTGGAGCATCTCCTACGATAGAAATGCAAGCATCATCGCAACGGTTGGGGCTGGGATGAAGGGAACGACTGGAGTCGCCGCACGAGTCTTCAACACGATGGGGCACAACCGGATAAACATCCTCATGATCGCCCAAGGATCCTCGGAACTCCATTTCGTTCGCCATCGATGAGCGAGACGCGGCTAAAGCTGTGCGTGCTTTGCACGACGAATTCCGATTGGGCAGAGGTCATTAATCGGGCACTCATCGCAAAGGGGGTTACGAGCGAGACAGTAACGCCGGCCGTGTTGAATCAATAGCACGTGAGCCTCGCCGCGGCGGCCGCTAGGCGTGAGTTCCTCGAGCTCAGACCTGACTTCTTCGTAGTTGGCCTTAAGTGAGGCGAAACCAAGACGCTTTGAGATTCTAAAAATATGGGTATCAATCGGCAACACGTCACGCCCCGCCCCGAAGACCAGTATCACATCAGCGGTCTTGTAGCCAATGCCGGGCAGAGAGAGCAACTCTCGGCGCGCCTCCTCGGGCGGCTTTCGAAGCACGGTGCTTAGGTCCCCGCGATATCGCTCGAGCACTATGCGCGCTAGCTCCTTCAGGCGCTTAGATTTCATCCGATAGAGGCCAGCAGGTTTGATTAACTTTTGGATCTCCCGTATTTCCGACCTCGCGAGCTGTTCAGGCGTCCGAAACTTAGCGATGAGCCGGTTATAGGCCGCACGGGTGTTGCGCCAGTTGGTGTTCTGCGAAAGCACCGTCCCAACCAATAGGAGAAATGGGTCATCGGTGTAACGGCGCCAGAGCTCGAACTCAGCCCTCAAACGGTTCAAAATTGCTACCATGCGGCGCCGCTCACATTTTAAATCGTTTGCCGCCCTAGCTCGATTGGTGACCGGCTTGAGCGCCATCGAAATCCTCTACCTAATTCTCCTTGTCGGTTCTTTGGCTTTTGGGCTGGAGGCATTATTGCTCGGGCTGGGGGGCAAGCTCATGGTGCTCTACCGTCGTCGAAAGGTCAAAACGATTGTGATTGCCCTAGCGGTCGGGCTCGCAATCGTCGGACCCGCAATCGTCACGTCCATGGCGCTCGCACTCGAACCGCTCTACTTCTGCGTGATGGTGCTCGCATACATGTTCGTAGCAAGTAGGGTCATCCATGCGTTTGGGGCGAAGCTGACCCGAATGCCCCCGCCGCCTTTACCACCTCAGCCACCAGAGGAAGAACTCAAAACAATGCTCAAAAAACGTGGATTTGGAAAACTTGTGAGAAAAAGAAAGAAATAACTTATTGATTTCACGCGGGCCCCTTGCTCATTCAAAAGTAAAAATTAAGCTGACCCCTTGTAGCCCACTCTGCGCTTGAGCTCTTCGATACTTTCAGGATTAAGCAAAGTCATCGTATTTCCTATAGGCTCATTCATCACCAGAGCTTTCAGGATTCGACGCATGATCTTGCCGCTGCGTGTCTTTGGCAACTCGTTTGTGAAAATTATTCGCTCAGGTCGAGCTATGGGCCCCACGGTTTTATCCACATGTTTCACTAATACCTTTGTCAACTCATCAGATGGTTGAACTCCTTCCTTGAGAATCACGTACGCAACTGGGGCCTCGCCCTTGATCTCGTGAGGCTTAGCCACTATTGCACTCTCTGTTACTGCCTCATGGGTATTCAACGCATCCTCTAACTCAGCCGTCGATAGACGATGCCCGGCGACCTTCATCACATCGTCGACTCTGCCGGTAGCGCGAATGCAATCATAAGGCATTTTCCTTGCCCCATCGCTGGTGAAGTAAAACCTATTTTGGTAACGATTCCAATAAGTTTCTCGATATTTTTCACCAGCTTTGTAGAGCCCCCGGAGCATGCCGGGTGCAAACGGTGGTAGCTGCACCAGATAGCCGCTCTCCCCCTCTTGAAGAATATTGCCCTCTTCATTAACGACCTCGTGCTTAGTTCCGGGAAAGCTTCTGCCAGCGACTGTTGGAATGAACGGACCTATGCCTGGCAGCGACATTATCAACGTGCCTCCAGTTTCGGTTTGCCACCAAGTATCGGTGATCGGGCACCTGCCACCACCGATGACGTTGAAGTACCACATCCAAGCCTCCTTATCTATAGGCTCGCCCACGGTGGCCAACAAGCGGAGGCTGTTTAAATCGTGCTTTTTTGGCCATTCATCGCCAAGTTTTACAAACATTCTTATCGCAGTCGGGGCTGTGTAAAGAACTGTCACATGATGTTTTTCAATGATTTCCCACCATCGGTCAGGCGCAGGATAGTCTGGAGCGCCTTCGTAGATCAACATCGTGGAGCCGTTTAAAAGCGGTCCATAACAGGCGTAGGAATGGCCGGTAACCCAACCAATGTCAGACGTGCACCAAAAGATGTCGTCATCATGCAAGTCGAAAACCCAGCGTGTCGTCCAGTAGACCTGCGTTAGGTAGCCGCCTGTGGTGTGGATGACTCCTTTTGGTTTTCCGGTAGTCCCCGATGTGTAAAGTAAATACAATACATCCTCCGCGTCCATCTTCTCGACCTCGCAATAAGGTTCAGCTTTTTCCATTAGCTCATGCCACCAGTAGTCACGCCCATCAACCATGTTTACCTCATTACCCGTACGCTTGACGACTACGACCTTCTCGACTTCTGTGTTTTTTATCCCCTCATCAGCACTCGCCTTGAGATTCACCACTTTGCCCCGCCTATAGTAACCATCTGCGGTGATGAGGACTTTTGCTTCAGCATCTTCAAGCCTAATGTGAAGCGAATCACTGCTAAAAGCTGAAAACACAACGCTGTGGGGCGCCCCAATACGGGCGCATGCTAAAATGGCTATTTGGACCTCTGGGATCAGGGGCAAGTAAATCCCAACTCTATCGCCCCGCTTCACGCCTAGACTCTTGAGAACGTTGGCAAAGCGGTTAACTTCCTGATAAAGATCATCATAAGTTAGTACGCGAGCTTCCTCGTTAGGTGGCTCAGGAACCCATATTATCGCCTTTTTATCTCCCTTGCCAGCCTTCACATGCCTGTCAATCGCATTATAGCATGCGTTCAATTTTCCGCCTATGAACCATTTGATGTATGGCGGCTCCCAGCGGTAGGCCTCATCCCATCGCTTGTACCATTCGAGACCTTCCGCAGCACGTTCTTCCCAAAATGCTACTGGGTCTCTTGCGGCTTTTTCATAGATTGTTTCATCGGCCATCCAAACTTTGCGCTTAAGTTCCTCTGAAGGCCAGAACACATCCCCTTCATTTGGATCTTCAACGACCCATTTAACTGGTTTCATGAACTTCACCAAACAATCTAGAAATGTTAGACTTTCGATTATTTAACTTTTATCTATTTGTCACCGAAAGTATTGTGACATCGTTCAATTTGTGCGTGAAGTTAATCGTTAATGCTTGTGGCTCTGTTAACAAAACTTTGCGGCGATTCATCCCCTCGATTAAATAAAACTGAAGACTTTCTCGTTGAAATTTTTGTAAATCTTTCTCAACGGCGCACCAGAGTTCATCTAGCTCGCGCGAACGATTGCCTCGCTCACGATATTTGGCCGAACCGAAAGTAGCAAGGTAGGTATGTAAGAGTTTATTGTACGGTTAATATGCCTAGGGTGAAAACCAAAATCCAGAATATAGTGGTATCTGTTACCTACGAGGGTACCGAGTTCAACCTCGAAAAACTGGCAAGATGCCTAGATAACACTCGTTATGATCCCGAAATTTTTCCTGGTATAGCTTATAGATCGGAGGTTCCCCGCGCATCTTTTCTGATATTCAGTTCCGGAAAGATGAATTGCGTTGGTGCCAAAAGTATGAAAGATGCCAGACTTGCAATCAAAAACCTGACCAAAAAACTCCGAAGGTCCGGCGTCAAGATTAAATCAGAACCCAAAACCAAAGTTCAAAACATCGTGGCTTCCATCGACTTTGGCAGGGGGTTCGATCTGGAAGAAATTGCTAGGAATTTCGAAACCACTGAGTATGAGCCAGAAGTTTTTCCCGGACTGGTATTTAGGCTCGATGACCCAAAGGTTGTGGTTCTGCTCTTTGTATCTGGAAAAGGCGTTTGTGCGGGAGCGAAAAGCAAGAAGGATGTCGAGAGGGCCGCCGAGAGGATGATCAAGCTAAGGCTGCCGAGAGGATGACCAAAACACTTCGGCGCTAGGATTAAACCAACGAAACGGTGCCATTAGGGAATACCAGAATAACGCTTCTGCAATTCTGTGATCAGTCCCTTTACTACCGGAAGTTCCCTAGTATGTGGCTTTAGATCCTTGCAGACCACCCGCCAGAGTTCGTCCAGCTCACGTGAACGATTGCCCCGCTCGCGGTACTTGATCGCCTGCACAAGCATCGAGAAGTAATCGGCAGCATGGACGAGCTTAGCCTCGAGGGTGCGCTTCTCGCTATACTCCCGCCAAAGCTTTAGGTATTTTTCTTTATTCGGCAGCTCGCCCAAGAGATCCTCAAGTACTCTTTTCTCGATGCGTTTCTTCGTGCCGGCGGGCCCTAGGTATTTCAATGCCGTGTAGGGAAAATCTCCGGCCTCGGCCTCAGCCCAATCGTGCACGACCGCCATGCTAAGAGCTTGATCCCTGTCAAGTTTCTTGCCTCCACGCTCGAGTTCATCGGCAAGTAGCAAAGTTATTGCCACAACATCGAAGGTGTGCTGCGCCACATCCTCGACCTCGCTGAGTGAAACGTTGCAGAGCAACCAGCCCGTGCGGGGGATTCGCTTGAGGTTGTTGAGCTGCTCGAGGAATTCGCGCAATCTCGTCTAGACCACCACTAGCTTTGCCTGTTTTACGCCCCGTAGCGCACCCAATCGGTCAACAAGTTGGCGAATCCCATCAGCCGGCCCTCTTACGATCAAGATTTCTAAGCAATTTTTGGCATCGACGTGAAGGTGTTGGACTGCGTTTATGATGCCCGTGCTCTCATGCTGGATGTCCATGAGCGCATCGGTTAACCCTCGAACGTCGTGCTCATACATCACGAGGATGGCTCCCAGTTGCTCGCCTCTCAGCTCGCTCCGCCAACGATAACTCGCCAAAAAATCGCGGAGTGCGTCCCTGACCGCCTCCGAGCGGCTCGCGTAGCGTTGCGCCTTGAGCGAGCGATCAAGCTCATCAAGCAACTCTTGCGGCAGCGTGAGGCTTACCCGTGTTATTTTCTGCGGCATCCAACCCCATCCAAACTCAAGCTTGTTCATTTTCAATCTTTCGTGGTAATATTTATAAGCAAAAAAGTATTACTCCTATCTGAAATCGCACACTGGGAGGTGCAGAATAGTGGTTTGCTATATCATACCCTTAGTAGCGGCGATAATTACATCGACCATCTGGGGCTCTCAACGACGAGGTCCAGCGGGCTGGTGGCTCAACCTGTTGCTCTATGGTGGTGCGCTGTTCGGAGTAGTCGACCACCTCTGGAACGGCGAGCTGTTCCTCATGGGGGAGGCACCACTCATGGACGTGCTCCTAGGAGTCACAATTACCGCCGTGATATTTACAGGATGGGGAATAACGCTCGGCATAGCCAAGATGTATCCAGATCTGAGCCGCCGTATGGGCTACCGCATGGGTATTCTGCGATCGAGCGAAAAACGCTGATTTTCACATAGGCTTGATTCCAGTTAGAAGCGACGGAAAGGCATTTAATTAGAGGGGGCTATTTTAACTAGGTGAGGTGAATGGAAGAAGCACCTGTGGAGAAAAAACTCGTGGGGAAGATAACCCACTACTTCACGAAGATTGGCGTTGCTGTTGTCGAGCTCAGCGATGAGCTCAAAGTAGGCGACCGCATTTCGATTGAGGGCGCGACGACCAACCTGCAGCAAACAGTAAACTCGATGCAGATCGAGCACGAGGATGTGCAAAGTGCTGGCGCTGGACAGTCGATCGGGATGAAAGTTGAACAGCGCGCGCGTGAGGGCGATCTCGTCTACAAGCTTGGATAACATCTTGTGCCTCCTCAACTCGCAGAAAAAATTTCAGCGCGCGCTAGAATCACTTGTCCCCCGTTTAAGTTCTAACTTGGTTCGGCTTCCATCGTGCTCCTTTAATGAATACAGATTTTAATTTGACAAGAAATCATTTAATTAAACAGTCAACTTTACAATAAGCTTGATAAGGATAATGAACAGAAGCAGTTAGGTGAAAAAATGAAAAATTATTTGGTGACCAAGGAAGACTTTCTAGACTTGATCGACAGAACAATTGAGGAAGGAAAAAAAGTAGTGGCTCCTGTAAAGCAGGAAAATCAGGCTAATTTTAAAAAGATAAAGTCCACGAGGGAAATTCTCTGGGGAGGTCCTCAAACGGTCATCCCTCCCAAGGATTTGCTTTTCCCCCAAGAGGAAGAATTGATCTATTATGAAGTTGACGATAAAATCAAAGTAAAGGCCACAGTTGAAGGAAAACCGATAGTTCTGCTTGGGATCCATCCCTGCGACATAAATGGTACCGCGCTTTTGGATAAAGTTTTCGCGGAGAATAATTTGGATGAAAATTATCTCAAGAAGCGAGAATTTGTAACCATAATTGGGGTGGAATGTCTTGTCCCCTGCTCCCCAGAATCGTTTTGTTATCGCAAGGAATCCGTCCTTCCGTGGGAGGGATTTGACCTTTTCTTGACTGATATGCAAGATAATTTCTTCGTAGAAGTGGGTTCTGAAAAAGGAAAATCTCTTATTTTGGGGATTGCCAAAGAGGCGACTCAACCAGATGTCGAGGAATTGAATAAAATCAGGAGGGAAAGAGACAATTTATTTAATGAAAAACAACGAGAGCTTAAGCCCAAACTTGAAGACCTGCCCAAGCTGCTGAGGGAAAATTACGACAGCCCAGTATGGGATGAACATGGTACAAGGTGTTTCAACTGTGGCTCCTGCAACATGGTCTGCCCAACCTGTTACTGCTTTGATGTGAGAGATTATATGGAGTTGAACTTAAAGCGGGGGAATCGTTCGCGCTTCTGGGATGGTTGTCTTCTAACTGACTTTACCAGGGTGGCTTCAGGGGAGATATTTAGAGAGGAGAGCGGGGCGAGATTGCGCCACAGGACCAACCGGAAGGACTGGTACCTTTTTGAAAAGTGGGGTAAGAGTTTTTGTACTGGATGTGGGAGATGCGGAAAAGCTTGCTTAACGAAGATTGTTGATCCTCTGGACATCGAAAATGAACTTTATGAGAGAGGAAAAAGATGACTATTTACAAACCGGAGATAGCCAGAATAAACAAAATTGAAAAACTGACCAAAACGGAAAGTTTACTTGAGATTGAGCTTTCATCTGGAAAAAGTCTCAATCATCAACCAGGGCAATTTGTGGAGGTCACAATTTTTGGCGTCGGGGAGGCCCCTATTTCCATATCGTCTGCTCCTTCCGATCTAGCTATCTTTCAACTTTGTGTCCGGGCAATAGGTAATGTTACCAATGCTCTGTGTAGCAAGAAACCGGGAGATAAAATTGGAATTCGTGGGCCGTTTGGTAAAGGATTTGAACTTGAATATTTCAAGGGCAAGGATATCCTTTTTGTAGCGGGAGGACTGGGACTGGCTCCCCTCCGTTCTTTTATCTGGAGCGTTTTAAATTCCCGGAAAAATTATGGGAAAGTTTACATCCTCTACGGTGCGAAAAGACCGCAGGAACTTCTTTTTAAAGAAGAGTTAAAGAACTGGGAAGAAAGAGAGGATGTTGAGTATCAAGTAACAGTTGATGTGGGGGATGAAACCTGGCGAGGTAATGTGGGAGTTATCACTACCCTTTTCCCCTACCTTCAGTTTGACCCTTTGAAGACCCAGGCAGTTATTGTTGGTCCACCTGTTATGTATCGCTTTGTTATCAGAGAATTAAAAAATCGCAAAGTCCCTGAGGAAAACATCTGGGTATCATTGGAGCGAAAGATGAAATGTGGAGTGGGGAAATGCGGGCACTGTCAGATCAATAACATCTACGTTTGCCAAGATGGTCCAGTTTTCAATTATAAACAAATTAAAAATTTGCCGGAGGCAATCTGATGAAAAAACCTAAAGTGGGATTTTTTGACTTCACTTGTTGTGAGGGATGTCAGTTAACTGTTCTTTCCTTAGGGGATAAACTTCTAGATTTATTTGAATCGGTGGATATTGTAAACTTCCGTGAAGCTTCAAGTTACAAGGGACAAGACTATGAGGTTGCTTTCATTGAAGGTTCGATCTCCACTTCTCGAGATATGGAGAGGATCAGAGAGATTAGGAAAAAAGCAAAAATATGTGTAGCTCTGGGCGCGTGTGCTCATTTGGGAGGAGTCAATGTTATCAGAAACTTTCACAATCAGTTGGATGTCCGAAGGAGAACCTATGGAGATAAGGCATGGCTTTTTGATTCTATATTAGCCCAGCCCATTGACGCGGTTATTAAGGTAGACTACGTTATCCCGCAATGTCCTATTGATAAAAAAGAGTTTTTACGGATTACATCCTCCATTTTACTCGGTAAAAAGCCATTTGTTCCTGATTATCCTGTTTGCGTTGAATGTAAAATGAAAGGAAATGTCTGTCTATACCACAAACCGAATCCCATCGCTTGTATGGGGCCGATAACTCGAGCAGGTTGTGGGGCAGCTTGTCCTTCAGTGGGGAATGCCTGTGAGGGGTGCCGAGGACTAATCCCTGATCCCAACTTGAACGCTTTCGAAGAAGTCTTAAAGGAATGTGGAATTTCCACTGAAGATATCTTGAGATTTTATCGCATGTATAACGGGCTGATGGGGGCGGGCAGATGAGTAGAAAAAATATCAGTGTTGATGTTCATCACATCACTAGAGTGGAAGGCCATGGAAACATTGTGGTGGATGTAAAAAGTGGAGAGTTGAAAAAGGTTAAACTTGAAATTGTTGAGTCACCCCGCTTTTTTGAGGCGATGGTAGTTGGCCGGCGTTTCCCTGAAGCTGTGCACATCACCAGCCGTATCTGCGGCATCTGCGCTATATCACATACAAATGCCTCTATAAAGGCAACTGAAGACGCATTGGACATTAAACCCACTTGGCAGACGGAAATCTTGAGGAAAATTTTAACGGCGGCGGAAATTATAGATTCTCATGCCCTTCACTGTTTCTTCCTTGCTGCTCCCGACTTTGTGAGGACACACTCTGTTATCCCCCTGGCCTCTACTTCCCCCGATGTGGTAAAAACCGCCATCCGTTGGAAAAAGCTTGCCCATGATATCTGCGACATAATTGTAGGACGGCACACTCATCCAATCTCCATGTGTGTGGACGGCTTCACGAACTTAGTGACTGAGGATCAAATGCGGGAACTTTTATCTAAAATAAAAGAAGTCTTAGAAAATGATGTCCCAAAAACAGTTAAATTTTTCTCTAAACTAAAAATTCCTCAATTTGAAAGAAAAACTGACAATGTATCTTTAACATATCCTAGTGAATATGCATTTTATGACGGAGCAATAAAATCCTCCGAAACTGGGGAATGTAAACATAGAGATTATAAACTTAAAATAGCTGAACAAGTCGTCTCCTATTCCACAGCAAAGCACGCTTTCGGGCCTGTGAAACCATACATGGTGGGTGCCCTATCCCGATTTAACAATAATTTTGACCAACTAATGCCAAAAGCGGAGGAAGTTGCAGAAAAGCTTGGATTGAAA
Organism: Hadarchaeota archaeon (SeqCode); assembly: GCA_964433595.1. GTDB lineage: Archaea > Hadarchaeota > Hadarchaeia > Hadarchaeales > Hadarchaeaceae > DG-33. The sequence goes on from CAYSRF010000005.1 coordinate 29,145, forward strand.
GCCCCAAGCTACAATCCTTACCATATAACATGCGCCCAGATAGTTGAAAACGTGCATTGCCTAGAATCCATGATAGAATTGATCGAGGAGCTATTGTCCTCAGGAATAAAAGATGAAAGGGAGGAGCGACTTCCGATTGCGGGATGGGCAACAAAGCTTCCAGAAATCAAGAAAAGTTGGGGTGTTGGTGTGGTTGAAGCCCCTCGTGGACTCCTGATTCACGAATATAAATTCAATGATGATGGCCTAGTTGAATCGGCAAATTGCATTATCCCCACAGCTCAAAACCTAGCCAACATCGAATCGGACATGAGGAAATTGGTACCAGAGATACTTGATAGACCTAAAGAGGAGATAACTCTTCTTTTGGAGATGTTAGTCAGGGCCTACGACCCCTGCATCTCGTGTTCGACCCACATGCTGAAGGTTGATTTCATTGGATAAAAACAAACTTGTCATTGGGCTAGGAAATATTCTTTTGAAAGATGAAGGTGTTGGAGTCAGATGCGTTGAGTACTTGAGGAGCAGGGACTTGGATGAGAGGATAAAACTCGTAGATGGGGCTACCCTTGGATTCGATCTTCTAGAGGAAATAAAAGGCTTTGAGAAGGTCGTAATCGTGGATGCCATAGACATGGGTAAAAAACCAGGTTATATTGCGAATTTTGATGCCAAACATATCCTTTCTCTACCCAGCAGCAAGAAATTTTCCTTGCATGAAATTGATCTAGTTGATGTCATACAAGTGGGTAAGAGAATCGGTTATAATTTTAACAACGTGAGAATTGTCGGTATTCAACCTGGGGAAGTCTCTTGGGGTGATAGCTTGAGCGAGATTGTTAAAGAAAAATTGCCCGCTCTTGCCGAAAGAGTTTTAAAAGAAATAGACAACTAAAGGGGGGTAAGATGGCAGTTTCACCAGAAATTTTAAAGGGAATGGATATCTTTGAATTCCTGAAGCTGGAGGAACTGAAGGATATTGCTGAGCTGACCAAAATTGAAGAGTTCGAACAGGACGACTTAATTTTCAAAGAAGGAGAAAAAGCAGAAAAAATATACATGGTTTTAGAAGGGAGAGTTTCCATCGAAATAGAAATTTACCCTGGGAAAAGAGTTTCTGTCTACACTTTGGTCAAGGGTAAGTTTTTTGGCTATCCGTCCTTACTTCGCACCCGCAAATTTACCACCACCGCGCGTTGTTTGGATAAGGTAAAAGTTGTCAGCATTATTGCTGCTGAACTGGTGGATAAGATCTTCAAAAAAGATTGTCGCCGGGGATATCTAGTGATGAAAAGAAACGCGGAGCTCATTGCGCAAAAGCTTTCTGATACACGCATGCAGCTTCTATCTCTGTTACAGCCGTGATAGAAAGTCCTCGACATGCATGAACTAGATTTAGTGAATAAGTTTAGACATATTCTTCTCCAGGCTTCCACCCGAAAAGATCTTGGATTATCGTGTAAGCGGCAGAAGGCGGGATTATACCGCGCTCGGTCACTATGAGGTCGATGTATTCCGGCGGTGTTACATCGAAGACAGGGTTGCGGATTTTGATGCCGGGAAATTTTTTGGGATTCACGACTTCCCTTGGATCCCGCTCTTCTATCTCCACCAACCGACCAACCAGGGTACCGGGGTGAAACTTGTAGCTCTCCGCAGCGACGAAAAATAGCACTCGAGCCTCGTGAGCGATGAGGGCGATTTGAGAAGTCCCTATCTTGTTGATTACCGCCCCATTTGCCGCGATGCTGTCCGCACCAACTATGACCTTGTCGATGTCTCGAATGAAGTGGCGCACGGCTGAGTCGACGATGAGGGTGGTGGGAATACCAACTTTTCTCAGCTCTCGCACGCTTATCAAGCCCTGTCGCATCGGACGGGACT
>CAYSRF010000006.1:0-25010 GCA_964433595.1 Hadarchaeota archaeon (SeqCode)
TCCACATCGCCATAGGTAACAACCGGGGAGCCTACCACGGCAAAAACCGCGCTTCTAGCCACCTTGACATGATCAAAGACATGCGGCGAGGACAGGTTTTCGTGAACGGAGAGCTCGTCATGGACAGAGGTAAACCTGCTTGATGGTAGGTTGCAACTCCAGTTATGATTTGAGTAAAGAGAAAGTTTGTACTTCTGTGCAAAGTAATTTATATTCAACTTCACGAAGGACATCGGAGGTAAACAAGTCGGTGGGAAATAGATGGAAATAATTTTCACGATTCTCTTTATATTGGCGGTGGTATGGGGTGTTGGGCTACTTTTTGAAAAATTCGGCCAACCTCTAATTTTAGGGGAACTCCTAGCGGGGCTGGTCATCGGCCCTTCCATCTTGGGTGTAGTGGGGGGCACCATAGGTGAAGTGAGATTTACAGGTCTCATAGGGGAACCCATTTTCGAATGGACCGAAGCTATGGGTCTCCTTGCCACGTTAGGGATGTTTTTCCTGATGTTCTATGCAGGGCTAATAACCGATCCAAAAAAGTTAGGGGAAAGGGTAAAGACCTTTTTCGGAGTGGGGATAGCAGGCACCCTTATACCTCTACTTTTTGGATGGCTCGTCACTTGGTTCTTTACACACGATTTTTGGATAGCGCTCATCATGGGACTCGCCATCTCGGGCACTTCTCTTGTTACCAAATCGAGGATACTCGGCGACTTGGGCATCCTCAAATCTAAAGTGGGGTACACCATGATGGGCGGGGCGATGGTGGACAACATTTTCACGTTCATCATCCTCGCCGTGGTCATCAAGGCAATAACGGTGGGGATAGTGGGTCCTTTGGATGTATTGTATACAGTGGCGTTGGTAGTAGTCTTCTTCGGAATCGCACTGTTCATCGGTTATCGTGTCTATCCACTAGTTGGGAAGTTATTCGTCCACCCAGGGGCGAGAGGGTTCACGTTTGCCTTAGTCATGGGCCTCCTGATCGCTGGCATCGGACAGATGATGGGGCTACACTTCATCATCGGTGCATATCTGGCGGGCTTATTCGTGCGAGAGGAGTTCGTTGGCGGAGCATTTCGGGATTTGAACCGGCGCTTCCAGACCCTTAGCCACGGTTTTCTGGGGCCCATATTTATCGTGAGCGTGGCTTTTCACGTGAACTTTGGAGTGTTTGAAACTCACACCTTATTCTTATTCTTGATAGCGCTCATCATAGCGGCGATAGCTGGGAAGGTAATAGGGGCGGGTGGCGGAGCGTATCTCACTGGGTTGGGAAAAAGAGAAGCGCTTACCATTGGCATAGGGATGAACGGGCGGGGGACGGTAGAACTCATTTTGGCGATGGTTGGTCTTGAGATTGGGATACTTGTCGATGCTCACGTGTCCTTGCTCGTTTTCACGGCTTTTGTGACCACTCTTGTGACTCCAATAGGGTTAAAGTACATGCTCCGAAAACGTTCTAAAAAGAAGCCAGCTACTTCGCTTGCTCGAAACTCGAAACAATTTATTTAAATTTACAAATGTTAATCCTAGGGAGTATCCACCAAGAAAAGCTCTGCGAGCTCAGTTTGGTTAAAAAAGAAAAAGGAAAGGGCAGAGTTTTAACTGCCCTTTGCAGCTTCGTAGATTGCCCTCAGCGCAATGACCATCGCCGCCGCACCAATGAGCACCGTTAGGTTCGTTGCTAGTCGGAGAAGTTCCTTTGTTAGAATTTCTGGGACTGGAGATAATGTGTTAATCGTCAATGTCCCCATGCCCCAAACAGCGACGATAAAGGCAATCGCAGCCAGCAAGAAGGGGCCACTCTCGCGGGCAGTTATGTTCAGGAGACCAATAATCACTCCCAACACACCAAGCGCCAAGTAGAGCCAACCCGATGGGGTCACGAACGCTGCAACTAACGCTATTAGTAGTCCTATATAGAATGCCGCTGGACCGAGTAGGACAATCTTTTTAGCAACTTTTGCCCTTGCCAAGTTCAACCCTCCGTGCAGGAGTTATCTGCCCAGCTTTTAAAGTATACGGTAATGTTTTTTTGATTCAGATGTGTTAGGTGATTGGTGAAAAATTTGAAGGTTGAAATCAGTTATAAGGGCAGGATTTTCAAAATCGGGGCTGATGTTTACGAGCCGGCCGAGGACACCTTCCTTCTTGCGGATAACCTTGATGTGTACCCAGATGAGCGCGTTTTAGAGATTGGTACAGGTTGTGGTTTACTCGCGATTCTAGCAGCTAAGGCAGGAGCTCGGGTCATTGCAACTGATATAAATCAAGCTGCACTCGAATGTGCTCGCGTAAATGCTCATGCTCATGGCGTTGCGAATCGTATTGATTTTCGTTTAGGCAATCTTTTTGAACCAGTAGCTAAGGAGCGCTTTGATTTAGTGATTTTTAATCCACCTTGTTTACCTATTGAACCCAAAGAGGCGTTTGGTACCCCACTCGATCTAGCTTGGGAAGCGGGGCCTGATGGTCGCGCGATTATCGATCGATTTTTGAATGAGTTGCCAGAATATTTGGCACCTAATGGTCGCGCGCTATTCGTGCAATCTTCACTGGCCAATGTCAAGAAAACAATTCAAGTGCTGGAGACGAATGGTTTACGAGTCGAAGTTGTAGCGCGTAGGAAGTTGTCATTTGAGGAGCTCTTTATATTGCGGGCAGGAGCAAGCTTTTAGCTGTTGGTGGAGTTTAAAAGTTGGTGATGCTCATGGGGAAGCGGCCTCGAAAGTGGAAGAAGAAAGGACGCATGCGGTGGAAGTGGGTCCGGAAGCGGATGCGGCGGAAGCTACGCAGGATCAAGCAAAGGAAAGCTTAGGCTAATCAACAACCCAGTTTATAGCAGTAAACACCCCTTGTTGATTATTGACAAATGTGGGCGGACCAGTAAGGTTTTTATGTTGGATGGATAATCCAACCAAGGGAGCAGCGTGCTTGAGGAGATACTGTTCACCCTCGCCGTGTTTGTGCTAGGTCTATCAATTTTGGTTTTTATCAACACATTCGAGAAAAAAAGAATTGCGGCCGCACGGTTAAAAATAGCGGAAAAAATATGGGGGGGCATGACTCCCGATGAGGTGCTATCTAAAAGGTACAAGCTATTCGTTCTTCTGGGAATTTTTTTAATAGGCATGTTTGCGGTGTACCGTTATTTTATCGGGATAACTTTTCTTCCGAATTTCGAATGGATAATCCCTATTCTCATTGTCACCGGCTCCTTCTCGCTTTACTGCGGCCCGTCCAAATTTTGGCGGATAGTTACTCGGTATTTTGGAGTCTTAGCGGTAATCAGCGCATTTATTGTATGGTTTATCATGTTTGGGATTCTACCTATTCACGTTTTCGTATGGTCAGGTTTCATCTTTGCTTGGCTGCTTGCTATGAGAAACAAACTCTCTATGTTCGACAAATTCAAGAAACTGTTATGGCGCACAACGCTCACAGCTGCGATCGCCATACTCCTATTTGATTTCTGGACCGGGATAATCGGCACCCCGCTCACCATGGGCATGTCGCTTTGGGTGGCTTTTCTGGGTCAGATACCTTTCACACTCTTCCACCTCACTTCCCTAATTTTCATTCCTCCGCTGGTCGGGCTCGGTAAGTTGATGGTAAAGGTCAAGGTTCCCGTTCCGGTGACGGTTCGGGCCGGAATCAGACAACATCGATCAGAAGGAGGTGATTGATTTGATTAAAAGAGACGTTCGAGCTAGCGCTCAAGCCATAGCAGTGATTTTCATTGTTCTCGCTATGGGTTTGATCTACGTTGGTCATCAAATGAGCGTTGCGCAAAAAGAGGTGAGTGAATTAAGGGAAACAACAAACACAATCATAGAAACCATGCAAGGAATACAAGAAAACCTGCAAATACAGGTGAGTGAACTAGAAGAGCTAATTGTCGAGTGTGGGGTCACGATCGACAACGGCAGTGAGGTCACGACGGAGACAGTTCACTTAACGAAGGGAGCCACCGCCTTGGAAGCGTTGCGGAGAGTCGCGGTGGTCGAGACCACATATTACACAGGACTAGGAGAATTTATCGACAAGATTAACGGCGTAGGCGCAGAAACGGGCAAGTACTGGGCTTTCTACTACTGGAGCGAAAATGACTGGAGATATGCTGAAGTTGGAGCTGGGAGTTATAAAGTGAAGGATGTGGACAACATCAAGTTCATCTATACCTCTTGGTAGCGGCCGCCTTTACCTTAGTGATTGCGCAGCTGCCTTCGCCCCCTCTTCAGATTTTGCTATGTCCTGAGCGGTCCCGATGATAATGACATCACCTTCGCGGGGGGTGAAGGTCTTGATAAGCGATTCAGTCAATCCCTTCTCAACACGCGCAAACCCATCTGGAAATTGAAGTTTGCCGCGCTTGAATACTAGCACCGTCGCCCCCTGAGCGCCAGCTTTTATCGCCTCATCTCGTTGCTCGATACCCCGTTTGACTTTCTTCGCCGCGCCGCGAATGATCACCGCGACATCAACTTTGCCGACCGTAAGGTTCTCAGCATCGATTTGCGCGAATTCAAGAGGTTTTCCGAGTGAACGTTTGCCTTTGGTCGTGAGCGCATGCCCACCTCGCGATGAGATGATTAATCCCTGCTTCTTCAGTTGATTGAGAATTGTACGCATGCTGCCTTCGCCCACACCGAGCTCTCCGGCAAGCTGTTTACGACCAATCCTTTTGTGCTTCGCTATGAGCTCGAGCGCTCTGCGAACGTGAATCTCAGCAAAACGAGGCAAGGGCCCGATAGCTCGGGACATCACATCGCCATGTAGAGGGTTGCTTTCTGAACATGCAACTTATTTTCAGCCTGATCCCAAACAACCGAGCGGGGACCCTCTATGACTTCAGCAGTAATCTCTTGGCCACGATGCGCGGGCAGGCAATGCATGACGATGGCGTCACCTTTTGCGAGTTTCAAGAGCTTGGCGTTAACTTGGTATCCTTTGAAAACCCTCAAACGCTTTTTTGCTTCCTTCTCCTGACCCATTGAAACCCACACATCGGAGTAGACGACATCCGCATTGGTGACAGCTTTTTTCGGATCATTCAAAATTTCTACCTTTGCTCCACTTTTGCCTCCGTTCTTTTGTGCTTGTTTCACAACCTCAGCGGGTGGCTCGTACCCCTTCGGGCATGCGGCAGAAATATTCATGCCGACGAGCGTGCAGCCGAGCAACAGAGAATTACACACGTTGTTTCCATCACTTACCCAAGCTAGTTTGAGCCCTTTGAGTTTGCCCTTGTGCTCACGAATCGTGAACAGGTCGGCGAGTGTTTGACAGGGGTGTTCTAGCGGACTTAGGGCATTTATTACAGGAATAGTGCTGTGTTTTGACAACTCGATAAGATACTCATGGGATGTGACTCTGGCGACTATGCCGTGAACATACCTACTCAGAGTCCTAGCCGTATCCGCTATCGTTTCTCCCCTGCTGAGCTGCAACTCTTGGGCATTGAGAAATAAGGGGTTCCCCCCCAGCTCATGAATTCCGGTTTCAAAAGATACCCTCGTACGCGTTGACGGTTTTTCAAATATCAGAGCAATTGTTTTACCTCTTAGTTCATCTGAGAGTATTCCATTCAACCTTTGTTTCTTAAAGTAACTTGCCCGCTTCAAGATAGAATTAATTTCTTCTGGACTCAGGTCCTGCATGGAGAGCAGGTGTTTAACCATCACTTTTCAACCTCACTCAATATTTCATCAAGCGCTCCCACCAAGCGATCCATGTGTTTTCGCTCGACTATCAGTGGTGGCACGAACCTCAAAACTTTATCCGCGGCGCAGTTTATCAGGAAACCCCGCTTCCTAGCTTTGACTACTGCAGCATCGGCAATTTGTTTGGTAGAGAGTTCCATCGCAAGCATTAGCCCGAGCCCCCGCACCTCTCGCACGCACTCGTGTTTGTTCGCGAGCTCATTCAAGCGCTTTTTGAAGTACCCGCCATTTTTCGTGGCCCGCTGAGGCAGCTTTAGCTTTATCATGGTCTCTATCACAGCTTTTGCAGCCGCACATGCCAAAGGATTGCCGCCGAAGGTCGAGGCATGATCGCCTGGCGAGAACGAATCCATCACTTTAGCTCTGGCGCCGAAGCAACCGATCGGGAAACCACCGCCGAGTGCCTTCGCCATGGTGAGTTCATCAGGCTCCACACCCCAGTGCTCGCACGCGAACCATTTGCCCGTGCGTCCCATCCCCGTTTGAATCTCATCGCAGATCAAGAGCATCCCATGCTCATCGCATAGCTTTCGTAATCCAGGCAGGTAATCGTTGGATGGCACGTTTACGCCACCCTCGCCCTGAATCGGCTCTACTATCACAGCAGCAGTCTGCTCTCCCATCGCTCGCTCGACGGCAGCAAGGTCGTTGAAGGGCACGAAATCGAAGATTTTTGGGATGAGGGCTCCAAATGGCTCACGATAACTGGATTTCCAAGTCGCGCCAACGCTAGCTGCCGTCCTGCCGTGAAAGGAGCCCTGCATAGCGATGATACGCTGACGCTTGGTGTGTTTGACCGCGAGCTTGAATGCACCCTCGATAGCTTCTGCACCAGAGTTGCAGAAGAAGAACTTGTTGATACCCTTTGGAGCGACGCGTGCGAGCAATGCCGCTAGCTCCGCTTGGGGTTGGATGTAATAAAGATTTGAGATGTGCATTAACTTCTTCGCCTGAGCGGAGATTGCCTTGACAAGCGCTGGATGGCAGTGTCCTAAAGAGCAGACCGCGATGCCACCCACGAAATCTAGGTAACGCTTTCCCTGAATGTCCTCGACGAACATACCTCGCCCTTTTACGAGCGCCAAAGGTTGACGTCGGTAGGTACCTGCAACGTAGTGCTCATCGAGCTCTCGGATGCGCTGCATTTACTTGCCCCGTTCGATCATTGTGCCTATGCCGCGCTCGGTCAAAATCTCAAGCAAAAGCACATGGGGCGCGGTGCCGCTGATTATATGGGCACGCTCGACGCCCCCCTGCACAGCTCTCAGGCAGGCCTCAATCTTTGGGATCATGCCCTTCTTGATAACCCCCTCTTGAATGAGCTTCTGTGTTTCCTCAGCAGTCAGCTGCGAGATGAGTGATTTTTCATCCTTCGGGTCGCGCATTACACCTATAACATCAGTAAGCAGGATGAGTTTTTTCGCGCGCATAGCGGTTGCTAGTTCGGCAGCCACGACGTCGGCATTGATATTTAGGCTGCGTCCTTCTGCATCTATGCCTATCGGAGCGATCACCGGGATGTAGCCTGTGCCCACTAAGTAGTTTATGACGGTTGGGTTTATCTGCTCGACCTCGCCGACCAACCCAAGATCTACCTCGACCTCGCGTCCCTTGCTCGTCGTGGTCTTGTAGAGGAGTTTGTGAGCGCGAATGAGATTTCCATCCATGCCCGAGATACCCACCGCGCGCCCACTATGCTTGCTTATCCCCAGCACGATCTCCTTGTTGATTTTTCCCACGAGCTGCTCATGCAGGATCTCCATCGTCTCCTCGTCGGTCACGCGGAGCCCTTCGACGAACTTCGGCTTCTTCCCCAGTTTGCGCATCTCCTCACTTACATCGGGCCCGCCGCCGTGCACGATCACGATCTTCATGCCGACGTAGCTTAGGAGTACGATGTCGCGGAGCATGGCGTCGAGCAGCTTCTCTTTTCCCATCACGCTCCCGCCGAGTTTGATAACTATCGTCTTGCCGTGAAATTGTTGGATGTAGGGCAGGGCCTCAAGCAATATTGTGGCGCGGTCTTGCATTTTTCACCACTGAGTTGATTTCATTAAATTACATGTTCTTAAAGATAGTCCAAACTAGGTTGTGTATTTCGAGTTGATGCGTACATAGTCATAAGTTAGATCGCACCCCCAAGCGGTGGCGCAGGCTTTTCCTGCGGCGAGGTCGGCATGGATTTCGATTTCCTTGCTGCGCATTATGTCACGCGCCCGCTTGAACGCCCACTTTGCTTTAGGTTTGCCGTGCACGACTAAGTCAACGCGGCCACGATCGCTGACCAGCTCCAAACTCAATTTTGACGGGTCAAACAACGCTCCGGAATAACCAAGGGCAGCAATTATACGGCCGTAGTTGGGGTCGTGCCCAAAGATAGCCGCCTTGATCAAATTTGACCCCGCAACCGCAAGGGCGGCGCGGCGGGCATCCTCACGGTTACGAGCGTTTTTAATTTGGACCTCGATTAGATGTGATGCGCCCTCCCCATCCTTGGCGATCATCCACGCAAGTTCAGTGAGCACATAATCGAGCCCGGCCTGAAACTGCTTATCTTGACGCTTGAGCGTGATCGGGCGATTTTTTGCACGCCCGTTCGCTAGTGTGAGCACCATATCATTGGTGCTGGTTTCGTTGTCGATGTTGATCATGTTGAAACTCTGATTGGCCGAGTTTTGGAGCGCAGCTCGGAGTGCCGCAGAGCTTATCGCGGCGTCAGTAACGATGAATGCGAGCATGGTTGCGGTTTGTAGATTTGGGCGGATCATGCCGGCGCCTTTTGTCATGCCCGCGATAGTTACAGGCGTTCCATCCTCGAGGTCGACCCGGATGGCTATTTCCTTGGGCGTGGTGTCGGTGGTCATAATCGCCTTAACTGCGCTCAGACTTGCCTCGCGTGAATTCGAGAGTTCCTCGACGGCTGCACGGATTCCAGTTTCGATTCTCCGCATGGGCAAACGCAAGCCTATTAGGCCCGTCGATGCAACTGCGACATCGCCGGTGCGGAGTTTCAGCAGGCGCGCCACAAGGCGGGCCATCTGGCGCGCGTCCCGCAGCCCCCGCTTGCCTGTGTACGCGTTCGCGCTCCCCGAGTTTGCGACTACTGCCCCGAGCTCGCCGTTCTTCACGTGTTCCATCGTCACGAGTACCGGGGCGCCTTTCACTAAATTTGTGGTGAAGACTCCTGCGGCTGCAACTGGCCCATATTCGCTCACGAGCAACATCATGTCAAGTCCGCGGCGCTTGATTCCCGCCCGCACACCAGCTGCTAGGAATCCAGGGGCCGTCGTCACGCCGCCCTCGAGCACCGTGATCATGCTAGCACCGATATCAAGGGAGCAAGGACGACTTTAATCTTTTTGCACTAAAATTTTTTGGCTTGAGAGGTTGTCATGGTCGCAGCGCTGGAACCTCTAATCCCTTTGTTTCATCAAATCCGAACATCAAGTTCATGTTTTGAATGGCCTGTCCCGAGGCGCCCTTGACGAGGTTATCGATGGTTGAAACCACGACGAGTCGATTGCTCGCTGCATCAAGTTCGAATCCAATGTCACAGTAGTTCGATCCCGCTACGAAGTTCACCTGTGGTAGTTCATCGAGTACTCGCACGAAGGGTTCGCGAGCGTAGAATTTTCGGTAGAGACCAAGTAATGTCTTCTTACTAATCGACTTTCGCAGGAAGACATGTGCTGTCGAGAGAATTCCTCGCACGATTGGGATGAGATGTGGAGTGAAGTGAGCCTCGACCTTTTGTCCGGCCAGCTTACTCAGCTCTTGGTCGATCTCAGGGGCGTGACGGTGGGTGGTCGCGGCATAAGCGCGAATGTTTACGCCTGTGAGAGGGTGGTGGGTCACCTCGCTGGGGGCGGCTCCTGCACCGGAGGTTCCAGTCTTAGCGTCGATGACGATGTGTTCGAGGTCGATCAGACGTTGCTTGACTAGCGGTGCCAAGCTCAGGATTGCGGCTGTTGGGTAGCACCCAGGGTTCGCGACGAGGCGTGCGCGCTTGATCTCCGCGCGGTGGAGCTCAGGCATCCCATAAACTCCTTTGACCATTGGACTCTCGTGCTTGGTGTAGTATCGCTCATACACCTTAACATCATCGAATCGGTAGTCCGCGCTGAGGTCGATTATCTTCGCTTTCCACTTGAGCAACTTCGGTACAAATTTCATTGCGACGCGGTGGGGGGTGGCCACGAAAATGACATCAACCTGTTTCCCCATTTTTGCATAGTTGGGTTCTGCTATTTTCAACTCAACTATTCCTCGGAGGTTCGGGTGGACCTCATCCACCCGTTTCCCGATGTTGCGGATGTCGTAGGCCCCAACGAGCTTCACCTCAGGGTGGCCGGCAAGCAACCTGAAGAGCTCCACGCCTGTGTAGCCTGATGCTCCGAGTACAGCAGCCGTGACCGTCATCGTGAACGCCTCCTAGCTTCCTTCAATAGTTTCACTTCTACTTTTGTAATTGCTCGCCTTCGGGTGCGCATAAGCTTCGCGCGGTATTTTGCCCCTCGCTTCAACAACTTAAGTTGATCTTTAACAGCTTTTGGCGCGGGGCCACCCGGCAGCGCCCGGGCAGCGATGCATTTGTCGAGGTCGAGAGCTTCCCTCAGCTCCTCGAGCGTTAGGTGAACCTCCTTGTTGAGAACTTCCTTCGACGCTGCCTGTAGGTCCTCGATGTTCAGCTCTCCTGGGCCTCGGCCCTCCTTGGTTGCGCGGGCAATCATCCTTCCAACGATCGCGTGGGCATCCCTGAAGGGCAACCCCGCTTTCCGCACGAGCACATCGGCAAGTTCGGTTGCGGCCGCGAATCCCCCTTCGGCCCGCCTGCGCATGAGCTCTCGATTCGGTTCGACCGCGCTGATCAGTTTCGCCATCACTTCCGCACCATCCCTCACTTCGTCGACGGAGTTCCACAGTGAGGGCGTTAGATCCTGAAGGTCAAGGTTATAAGATTGGGGGAGGGCCTTCATCACCGCGAAGGCCCCTGAGAGGTTTCCGAAGACGCGCCCAGCCTTCGCGCGTGAGAGTTCGGCCACGACTGGGTTCTTCTTCTGAGGCATGACGCTGCTTGTCGCCGCGAATTCCTCAGGCAATTTGATGAGGTTGAATTCCGCGGAACTCCAGAGTACGAGTTCCTCGGCCAGCCTGCTGAGGTTAGCCATCGCAATTGCTAGAGCACTCATGGTCTGCAGGGCGAAATCGCGTGAACTGACGGCGTCCATGGTGTTCTCGTCGATGCGCTTAAAACCCAACATGTGTGCTACCCGCACGCGATCAGTGGGGAAGCTCGTCCCCGCGAGCGCGCAGGCCCCCATCGGGCAGGAGTTCGTGGCGTCGTAGGTCTGCTCGATGCGCTCGACATCGCGGAGGAAGGCGAAGGCATAGGCGGCGAGGTGGTGCGCGAAGGTGGTGGGCTGGGCCACTTGGAGGTGAGTGTAGCCGGGCATTATTGCGTCGGTGTTTTTTTCAGCGAGGGTAACCAAGGCACTTACGAGTTCAAGCAGCCTCTCTTCAACGTCGAGCAGGTTCTTGCGCAGAGTCAAGCGGATCGCCGTGGCGACCTGATCGTTACGGCTCTTCGCAGTGTTAAGCTTCCCCCCAATTTCTTCGCTCGTCGCCTTGGTCACGAAATCTTCAACCGCCATGTGGATATCCTCGAGCTCCGGACGAAGATCCAACCCACTAACGCCGTGCTCGTGGAGCTTGTAGAGCGCTCGGAGGATGGCGGCCGCGTCTGAGTCGGCGATTATTTTGCGCTCAGCGAGCATGATCGTGTGAGCTAGGTTGATTTGCACGACCGAGTAGAAAATCCGAGCATCAGCTTCCATCGAGGAGATGTACTCGCTAGCCAGGGGGTCCATTGCTCGCTCAAAGCGTCCCCGGCGAAGCATCCTAAGCCCCCTTCCGCTTGTGTAGGATCTTACTCTGGAGCGCATGGAATTTGATTACCCCTATTGCATCGCGCTGGTCGAAGCCGTAGCGCTCAAATGAGACAAGCTCCTTGTCGTAGAGGGAGTAGGGCGAGCTGCGGGCCACCACGCGCGAACTGCCGCGGTTGAGTTCAACCTTTACCTTACCCGTGACTCTGTTTTGCGTGCTATCGATGAAGGCATCCAAGTCCTCGCGCAGCGGGTCGAACCATAGCCCGCTGAACGCTAGGTCCGCCCAAGTTTGGTCGACTACCTGCTTAAATGCCAGCTCCTGTTTCGTCAGCACGAGTTGCTCAAGTGCTTGATGGGCTTGGATTAGGACGGTTGCCGCCGGTGCCTCATAGTTCTCCCGCGCCTTCAGTCCTAGGATTCGATCCTCGATGAGCTCGATTCTACCGACGCCGTACTCGCCGGCTATCTTGTTTAGTTTGGTGATGAGTTGGAGACCATCCATGCGTTTTTTATCGAGCGCAATCGGCACGCCTCGCTTGAACTCGATTTTGATGATGCGCGGTTTTGAGGGAGCTTTTTCGGGTGGGCGGGTCCATGCGTAGATCTCTTCGGGTGGAGCACACGCGGGGTTCTCGAGCACACCTCCCTCAATGGAGCGTCCCCAGAGGTTGGCATCGATGCTGTACGGCTTGCTCACCTTGGAGGACACTGGAATGCCCTGCTTTTGCGCGTACTCGAGCTCCCATTTCCGGTCGAGGTTGAGCTCTCGAATTGGTGCGATGATTTTGAGTTCAGGAGCCTTGATCGCAATGGTTGTATCGAAGCGAAACTGGTCGTTCCCTTTACCCGTGCACCCGTGCGCTACGGCATCGACCTTTTCTTTAAACGCGACTTCAACGAGTTTGCTCGCGATGGGATAACGGGCGAGTGCTGTTGAGAGGGGATAGCCTTCGTAGAGCCCGTTCGCCTTGATGCTGCGGAAGATATATTCTTCGACGAATTCTTTGCGTGCGTCGGCGTGAACGTGCTTGATGACACCTAGCTGCTTCGCCTTCACTGCGATTTCCTTCAGCTCTTTAGGATCTTGCCCGACATCAACGGAGACTGTGATGACATCAGCCCTATACTTGTCCTGAAGTAAACGGACCGCGACCGAAGTGTCAACCCCACCACTAAAGGCCAGTGCAACTTTCAAGTTCAAACCCCTATTCAGCTCGTATAGAATACCTACATGGCCTTCTTTTTAAAACATTTCTAATCCTGTTAGACCGTTCCAGTTTACGCACCCACCATCTGGCGGTTTGATGGCTCCGATCAATCTCGGTTGCTAATTCTGAAACTGTGAAATATCCTTTTGATCCACAAGCTTTTAGAGCTTTTCTCAAGACTTCATCGTGACCTCTTTTTCCGAAGTAAGAGCTTTTTTGGGAGATGTAACTTCACACGGCGATATCTAGTTTCGCCGCCTTAACGGGGTGTTTGAATCCAATGTTTTTCCAGAAATTGGCCAAACTCTCTCGATCAGTTGTACGAAGCTCCCAAATTATTCTGATACCATCCTTGGCACAGTAAAGAGTTTTGGGATAAATGCGGACATGGATACCAAATTCCTTGAGTAAGTTTTGTTCATCGACCAATAAATTCGGCGGTGTTGCTAGAATCACCGGTTTGATGCTCGGGGGCACATCTTTAAAGTTTTGATACGTACCAGGTTTTGCTGTGAAATTGCGTATTTTCTCGGTAATATCAACCGAGCAATGTTTTGTGATCCCGCGAGTGAATCCACGCCCCATCTTAAATGGCGTAAATTCGACTGTTGCTTCATCGTCAAAACTCTGCTGTAAATAGCTTTGCCAAATTTCTGCGTGACTGGATTTCAGAATGTTAGGGGGGACATGGGGATTAGCTTTAGCTTTTCTCCCCTCTGAGATGCCCACAATTTTTAGTGGATCTCCAGCTATTACAGCCAGTTCCACATAATATCCCCCATCTTTTTCTTTAACCTCCCTGGTGTAAATGTCGCCAAACACATCTTTTGCATATCGAATTACCAATTTTCGAAGCACATCCTCCTCATTGTAGTAGCTGACGTGACCGCGTTTTATTGTGTTCCGTTCAATTGTACCATCAGAATTAAAAGCAGCTTCTAATTTAGCGGCTGAAGGCGTATCAAATCTAAAAGGAAGTTTGGGCGAGTTTATCCCAGGACCTTTCTTACCGCCGATCCAAATCACATTTTTCTCTATTTCTTGAAGGGAAGTCAAATGTTCATGCGATCTTAGAAATTCAAAGAACCTCACCAGCGTGCCAATTTTTACTCTACAGCCTCTCTCAAAACGTTCCACAACATGATAGGGCAACTTTAAGCGAGAGGACAATTTGCCTCTGTTTGGAGCACACTCATAAAGGGAGTTCACCATTTTCCTTCTATAATTTAGATTCAGCAACACGTATGTCGTTTCCCTAGGCAGGTCCCAAAAATGAAGCAAACTTTGATCCGGCATTTTTACCCCCAGCGTCAAATTACCAGAGCGATTTAAGCCGCTTTGGGAGAGAGAGGGTACCGAAAGTAATTTATAAGGCTTATAAAGGGGGTGGAGGGTGGACTCGGTAGCCAATCCTCCGAGAATTGACTACGGTTTGCTTTTCATCCCGAAAACCTTTTAGCGCTCGCCTTCCATCGCTATGGTTGAGCCTTTGGGTGTGGAAATGGCGAGGATTGTATAGATGGAAGTGGTAGTCAAGTTGCACGGTGACCTGCGCGAGAAGGCCGGCACCGACACGATAAAGGTCCCGATCGACGAGGACGAGACCGTTGATACCCTGCTCATGAAGCTCGGCCGACGTCACCCCCGAGTGGTCGAGATGATCCTTGACCCGACAACAGGGGAACTCCAGGAGCATTTCAACATCCTGCTCAACGGCCGGCGGATTCAGCAGGTCCGCGGAATCCACACGAAGCTCAAGCACAAGGACGAGATCGCGATCTTTCCACCAGTAGCTGGTGGTGTATAATTAGCTCAACAGAATTTGTTGGCGAGTTTTTCAACATTGGTTAATAATCCCAATATCGATGGGTCCGCAAGTCGGTACATTATTTTCTTCCCCTCGCGCCGTCTGCGTATGAGGCAGCACTTCCTCAGAGCTTGCAAGTGATGTGATATCAGCGATTGCTCTTTGTCGAGCTCGTCCATGATCTCGCACACACAGCGTTCGCCCTTTTTCAACGTCAGGAGGATTTGGAGTCTCGTCTCGTCCGCCACGCATTTGAGCAGCCGGAGTTGTTTGTTAGTCAACTTTTATCCCCACTCCTTTAGCTGGGAACCAGTGTTGGGTTTTGAGGCAGATCTTTACAAGGGTGAGCATCACGGGCACCTCTATCAACACACCAACGACGGTTGCGAGGGCAGCACCCGATTCGATGCCAAAAAGCATTACTGCAACGGCAATTGCCACCTCAAAGTGGTTGCTGGCCCCGATCTGTGCAGTCGGCGCCGCATCCTCGTATGGGAGACCGACTCGTTTGGAAATGCCATAGCCGATGCCGAATATAAGGAATACTTGAATCAACAACGGTAGCGCGATCATTCCGATGATCAGCGGTTGTGTGACGATTACATCCCCCTGCAGGCTGAAGAGCACAATCAATGTAATCAGCAGAGCGATAATTGCAACGTAATGTAGGTAGGGGGCAAAGTGTTTTTCAAACCAGTCATGCCCTTTCCTCTTGAGAATTTCTCTCCTCGAAAAATAGCCTACTACCAGCGGGAGCCCGATGTAGATTCCGACGGAGAAGGCAATGGTCTCCCACGGCACGGGAATTCGCGCCACCCCCAGCAAGAATGCGCCGAGAGGAGCGTAAAGGAAAACCATTGTCAACGAGTTGATGGCAGTCATCACCAACGTGTGCCCCATATTTCCATTGGATAAATAGCCCCAAACCAACACCATGGCTGTACATGGGGCGACGCCGAGGAGGATCATGCCCGCTTGGTATTGTGAAGCCATCTCCGCGGATATAAACGGTGCCCAAATAATTTTCATAAAAACCCAAGCGAATAATGCCATAGTGAAGGGCTTGATCGCCCAGTTCACGAACAGGGTCACGCCGACTGGTTTCGGTGTTTTTCCTGCTTGGATTACTTTTCTGAAATCAATCTGGACCATTATCGGGTAAATCATGAAGAAAAGGCAAATCGCAATCGGGATTGAAACGTTGGCGTACTGGATATTGCTGAGCGTGTGAGCTAACTCGGGAAGGAGCCTACCTAGGAGGATCCCAGCAATTATGCAGACGATGACCCAGACTGTAAGGTATTTCTCGAATACGCCCAACCTTCGCTCGACCATATTCTCACCTGCTAAGATATGAATATACATTCATATAAATTGCTATAGTTTAGTAGCCATAGTGGTAATTGGGGAATGGATGGAGATCGTGTTAGTCGGTCGCTCGAACGTCGGGAAGTCGAGCGTGATCAAGCAGCTCACGGGAAAGCGGGTTCGGGTGGGCAAGCGGCCCGGGGTGACGCGCAGGCTCTACCGCTATCGATGCGGCGAGCTCGAGCTGGTTGATATGCCTGGCTTCGGCTTTATGGCGGGCGTCAGCCGCGAAAGGCAGGAAGAGATAAAGACGAGTATTGTGCGCTACTTGGAGCGAAATCGGCGAAGAATTCTGTTTGCACTCGAGGTGCTCGATGCCCGCGCCTTCGGCGAGATCGTAGAACGGTGGGAACGGCGGGGCCAGGTGCCCGTAGACGTTGAGATGTTTCAGTTTTTGCAGGAACTCGAACTCCACCCAATCGTTGTGGTGAACAAGATCGACCTCATCTATCCTGAGGAGCGCGATGATGTGCTGGATAACATTTGTGAGAAGCTTGGCATGTCTTTCCCATGGCGTCAGTGGGAAGATGTCATAGTCCCATTTTCCGCGAAGACGGGGGAAGGTTTGGAGAATGTAGTAAGACTGATTCGGGAGAGATTAACAGCTTGTGGCAAGCCCCATTTTATTAGATTTTTTAAACGTGGTCGAGAGGCGAAAGAGTGACCGTGCACAGTCAAAATTTTCCCCTTTTTAAACAACCTCCGCGCAAAGCCATGGTGGGTAACAAAACTGATAAGCAGATAAGTAAATACTTAAAGGTATTTACTTTGTATTTATTAAGGAGGGGAGATAATGTATGTACATGGGAAAGAGGTAAGGATAACAAAAAGCGCGTTCGAGGACATGGTCAAAGCTGGACTACCCGAACACAAAGTCGTTTCAATCATTGAGGAGGGAAGGATAACTCGAATAGGTAAAACTGAGAAGTACTATGCAGAGGTCGGGATGAGGAGGAAAATCGTGCGCGTGGTTTACGTGAAGTATCCAGCTACAATTGTGGTGATAAGTGTCAATGTTAGGGGGCGAAAAGGTGGAATGTCCTAAGTGCAAAAAGGGAACCCTCGTTAAGACGAGAGAGGACATCATAGTTGAGGGCGTTAAGTTAGCCGAGAGGCTCGAGGTCGAAAAGTGCAACCGATGTGGAGAAGTAGTGCTCAGCGTGGGGCAGGCGTCCAAGCTGAGGGCTGCTGCTGAAGAAGCTGGGATTTGGGGACACGGGATCAGGCTTAAGCGCAAGGTTTCAAAGATCGGGAAGAAATCCGCACTTTACATCCCCGTGGACGTGGAGCGGATGCTCGGCCTAAAATACGGGCGCGAGGTTGAAATACGCGTCGTCGGCAAGCGAATGATCGTTGAGGCGGAGAAATGAGGTTCAAACCTAGTAGAGCAATTAAGTCCAAGCTCAAAAGAATGAAGCCCATATTAGTACGCAGGATTTCGCCCAGGGTAGCGCAGGATGAAGTATATCGTTACATCAAATCCCACCCAGACGTTTATCCAGACGAAATCGCAGACGCGTTGAATTTAGATATTGAAACGGTCATGGTCGCTGTTGTGGCGTTGATGTCGAAGGAGAAGATAGGTGAGTCCGCATGATAGGGCGGCAGACAGGTCGAGCAAGCGTTATCCCAGTAGGGTCTAGCTGACCGCTAACCCCTGTTCCCGTGCGATATCAAGAAATGCTTTAGCAACCTGCTCCACTTTTTCTCGCGGCAAACCGTAAGGATTAAGTTTGAAATGTTTTGTCAGTCCGGGCTGTATCCCAACGATGCCCCTCCGCTTGAGCTCATCGTACAAGAAGAACCCGCGGCGCTTATGGACTTGCGATGCTTTGTAGAGCCCCTCTGACTCCATGTGGATCAGGGTGTGCTGCTTGGGCTTGACCCCCAGCTGTCGGGTCCCCTCGATCCGCTCCAGCTGCTCGACGAGGTATCTTGCTTGCTCCACCTCTTGGGGCCAGCGCTCGACCCGCTCGACCACGTGAGGGAATGAAGCCATCAGCGAGATAAGAGGTCCCCCCATGACCGTGCAACCCAGCAGGGCGTACTCCTTAAGCCCGAACTTGCGCTTGCTCCAGTCCCCCACAACCTTCGATCTCGCCAACACTTTGTCGACCAGCTCCTCCTTCATAGCTAATATGCCGGTTGGGGCGCTCGCCGCCCATGACTTGTGCCCGCTTGATACGATGATGTCCGCGCCCAACTTTTTTCCGTCGATGGGCATGACGCCAGCCGTGTAAGCCGCGTTCAGCAGGAATGGCACACCATATTTTTTACATATCTTCCCTACCACTGCGGCGTCGTTCAGGTTGCCGTAGAGATAATCAACGTGGGTGAGCAGCACCACAGCGGGGAGCTTTCCTGTCTCCTGCTTGACCTCTTCTATTTTAGTGGCGTAGGCATCCAAGTCGAGCTTAAACTCGGGGTGGCCGCCGTGAGGGACCTCCTTGATCTTGAGCCTGGCGAGTTCAGCAGCTATGTAAGTTGAGTAGTGGGCTAGGCCGTCGACGACCACGTAGTCACCGGGCTCCCCCAAGGTTGTGAACGCTATGAACTTGGCCTCTCTGCAGCGCGTCACCACCCGGGCCACATACATGTTCAAAAATTCAGCCAAGTCCTGCATGAACTGGGCTATGGGTGGGCGCTCGATCGCGTCCAATCGCGCCTGTTTGGGGGGGCACCAATCGCAGGTCGAGTAACCATCACCAAACTCGAGTAAGGCCTTCCGCGCCTCTGAAGTCAGCACCCCTCCCCGCTGGATGGGGTGGAGGTTAATGTAGCGCTCCTCCTTGAATTCGCGCTTCAAGCCGAGGTATCGCTCGAGCCTTTCCTTTGGTATCCGCGGCATACGCATCTCACCTGCCCCGTCTACCGCATACCTGGCAGCTAGGGTCTCGGTTGATTTTTATCTCGTCGAAGGTCATATCCATGCCGTTAAATATCAACATTCTCCCTACGAGAGGCTTGCCCACCCCTGTTATGAGCTTTATCGCCTCCATCGCCTGCAGGCACCCTATCACCCCGGGAGTCGCTCCGAGAACTGGGAAAAGGGGTTTCTTCGGTGGTTCCTTGGGTATCGCACACTTCAGGCACGGCCCCCCTCCTGGCAGGATCGTCATTATCTGTCCCACCAACCCTTCGATCGCACCATGGATGAATGGGACGCGGTTTCGCACGCATGCCTCGTTGAGTAAATAACGTGTGGGGTAATTGTCCATACCATCAACCACGACATTCATCCCTTTAGTGAGCCGGTCTACATTTTCGGAAGTTATCTGCTCAAATATGGCGTCGACTTTGATGTTTGAATTAAGCGCCTTTAACTTCTCGGTGGCAGATTCCACTTTTAACCGGCCTACATCTGGTTCCCAGTGTAATACCTGTCGATTGAGGTTGCTGAGTTCAACCATTTGCGAATCTATGATCGTAAGGTGGCCAACCCCTACAGCGGCCAAATAACTCGACGCTGGGCTCCCGAGCCCACCAATACCGGCCACAACTACGTGGGCGGCCTTTAACTTGCGCTGTCCGGTCTTACCGAAGCCACTAATAATCATCTGGCGGTTGTATCGTTCAAACTCCTCTGGCGTAAGCTAACCCCCAGCAACGGGTGGAAATATCGCCACCACATCCCCATCCTTCAGTGGCGTGTCGAGTTCGCGAGGAAGATTTAACCCCCTACCATTCACCAAAATGTTCACAGTTTTGTGGAGCTCTCGCGTGCCGGTGTAATAAAGGTGTTCGGCCAGCTTCCCCCCAAACCTGCTGAGGAGCTCGTCAAGGAGGGAAGCGACATTTTTTGCCCCCTCAATGCTCTCCTGTGACTTCCCCGTCGCCTCACGGAAGTTCGCGAAGAATTTCACAATGACTGCCATCGATTTCCCATCTCATGTTGGAGTTCTATAAAATGAATGCCTTCTCCAGCCCGTAATCTTGATATTTTTTCCAAGTGTTTGAGAGTTCCTGAGATTTTGACACCACCTGAATTAACTCCGGGAGCTTGCCCCAAGTGCCGATGTGTTCCCCTCTAGTTATCAAACAACCTTTAATTTCTCGAATGCGCTTGGCTTGGCTCAGCCCCTGCTCGATCGACGATTTGAGGTTCTCTCCCCTAACCGCGTTCGCTATTGAGGTCGCTGCTGCGTCCGCAACCGAGGTCTCGCGCGCAACCGCGACGACGGCATCGGCCTTTCCAAAGCTTAGCGAGTGGCCGACCGTCCCAGAGCTCGTGCAGATACCTATTGGCAACTCCACAGCCCGAACAAGAAATCCTATTTTTCCGGAGCTCTGTGCGTCGCCGGCGAAGATCCCCACACGGAA
Source organism: Hadarchaeota archaeon (SeqCode) (assembly GCA_964433595.1). Taxonomy (GTDB): domain Archaea; phylum Hadarchaeota; class Hadarchaeia; order Hadarchaeales; family Hadarchaeaceae; genus DG-33. The sequence goes on from CAYSRF010000006.1 coordinate 20,321, forward strand.
ATCTCTAGCGCCAATTATGGCTATGTCTCCTCCATTTTCCACCAACACATTTTCAGCGCCCGCCCTCTGCGCCGCCTCAGCAGTGATCTGTGCGATGGCTCCGGCAACAGCTGCGAATGGACCAACTCCTGCGAACTCACCCGCCCTCAACATGAGCTCGATGACCCGTGGATGTTCTCCTTCTAGCCTCAGGGGCTCAAGCGACCATCGAAATTCCGGGTGTGCGAGGACATATCGCTCCACCTCGCTTCGGGCCTGTAAGCTGGCGTCGATTGCAAGGTCTATTGGCTGCTCATGGTCGCACTTTATGTGGAGGTTTGTTTCCTTGAAGGACCAAGTTTGCGAGTACATCTGAATCACCTAGAACCTCGATAGCTTGAGCGCTCGCACCGGGCATGATGGTATGCAGAGCTCGCAGTAAATACACTTGTTCTCGTCGAGCTCGACCGATTTGTCATCAGTCATGTACAGCGCGCCGGTCGGACAGAGCGAGAGACATGCCCCGCAGTCGAAGCATGAATCGCGGTCGAGCTGGATAGCACGCTTAATCTCCTGGACCTCGATGCCCTTTTGCTTGAACAGCTCAATTGTTTTATCAACATCTTTGTCGGGAGCATCGATCGCAAGCAGTATCTCCCCACCTTGTGCGCCGATCTTCGCGTACAGGATATTTGGTAGGACCCCGGTTTCTTTAACCACCGACGCTAAGATGGGCTCCGTGGCCTTCTGGGTGGAGTACTTCAATAGCACCTTTCGAGTCATCTTTTTCGCCTCCCCAACAGCTTAGATAGGTCCTCACTCGTCAGGATTCCTTTGAGCTCGCCACGGGCGTTTATCACAGGAACTCCAGAGATTTTGTGTTTTTCAAGTCTCCTCGCTACCGCATCGACCGGCTCGTCCTCCATTGCCGTGATGATTTTGGAAGTCAGAACCTCCGATAATTTCTTCTTGCCAGTCCCGACCGCCACGGCTATGTCCCACGAGGTCACGATTCCCACGAGCTTACCTCCGGTGTCTACGATTGGGAGGTGGTCAAAGTTGCGTTCCGCGAATATCTTTGCTGCGCTGGCGATCGGGTCGCTTGGCTTGGCGGTTACCGCCTCTCGCGTCATGAGATCCCTGACGAACGGGACGGCTGTGATCTGTTTTATCGGCTTGAACACTTGATCGGTGGACAGCCCCTCCACGGGTTGGGAAAGGAAGAACCGCTTTTCTTCAATCCACTTCTTTAGGACGCCAGCGATTTCTCTCGCCCGCTTCAGGCTGCTTAGGGGGCTGACGAGTACTTCATTGCCATTGGTTTCAACCTTCCCAGATTTCAGCTCGGCGTAGGTGACCTCCCTGAGGATCGGACGGCCCCTTCGAGGAATCCCGTAGTCGGTAAGGTTTGTCTTTATCTCCTCATCGCTGACGCCAGTTGTCTTTGCGACTCGCTCGTTTATGATTGGGATCGGGATACCTAAGCCGACGTACAGTGAGGTTCCGTATCCTTCGATGGTCGCCCCTCTGATGTAGCGTGCATCCATCTCTTTCAGGTTCCCGATGGTCATGATGGTGCCCATTGCTTGGGTTGGGGCGTGTTGGGTACCCTCCCAGAAGATGTAGCCTTGGGTGCCTCCTAGGAAGATGCGCGTTCCGATTCCGATTGTTTCATAGTTGGGGTCGTTGTGGAGCGGGCTCAGGCTGCCGGAACCCGAGTAGGTCACGTTGCCGTAGTTGGGAAGCAGGGTGCCCATGTAGGTGTAAATCGTTTCATCACGCGAGTTCGTGGCCGCGACGTAGCGCTGGTAGGCGTTACGTGGGTTGCAGAGGACAGCCTGATTTAGGTCGTCCTTGGTCACAGTGGTTTCGAGTTCCTTGCGAGGATAGCAATCGGTGCCGTACGCGATTGCCCTGACCTCGATTTCCTTACCTCGAACCAAATCTTCGATGACATGCCCGCCTCCGTACTCAAAACCGCGGGTCTCGCTGAGCTGGGTGGCGCCTATGTAAGCATCGACGGCTGCAACGCCGGTGTACGCTTCGACATCGTTGAGCCAGACGCGCTGCATTTTAATCGGCGGGTCAGCATGCCCGAAGTTTAACCAAGCCCCCGAGCTGCACATCGCCCCGAAGGTTCCAGTAGTGACGATGTCCACTTCTTTGGCAGCTTCGACTTCACCCCTTTCCCTCACGATTTCCACCATCTCCTCAGCTGTCACGACCACCGCATCGCCGCGCTTGATCCGGTCGTTTATCTCGGCTATCGATTTGTTCACCTTGGTTTTGGTCAGCCTAACACCCCCGATTTCAGGAAATCAAGGTAAATACTGCTATTTATATTTTTTGGATTAAAAAATTACTCACAGGAATATTTTAAAAAGAGGAGATTATCTGGTTAGCTTGAACCCTTCAGCCACGAAGAGCCCGCAGTGACAGCGTCCCATCTGTTTGATTTCGTCTTTGTGGTAAACACAGGGGCAGATTATTTTTTCATCCTGTTTGGGATCGCCAGTGATCGCTCGGCAAGGGCAGTAGCGGTATCCGAATTTTTGCTCGTTATGCAACAACCCTTGGATCAAGAAATTAACGAGTTTTTCATGTGGGTTCAACTGGAAACCCTGTGAATTAGCATATCGCTCGAGAGCAGCACGAAGTTGTTCCGCGTTCATAGCCCTAGTACCTATTTTGATTCCTATTTTACCACTCAGTTAAACAAACTCGGATAATTTATAAATGTTCGTGCAACGAGGACAAGGAGGGGGAGAGATGTTTGGTTATGCAGGCAAGATTTTGCGCATCGATTTAATGCGCGGTGCAATCGAGGAGCAGGAAACTCCAGAAAAACTTGCTCGCGCACTTCTGGGTGGTCGTGGCCTCGGGGCAGCTATGCTCTACAAAGAGCTCGAACCTGGTGTTGGCCCGTTCTCGCCCGATAATGTTCTGATCTTCATGACAGGCCCAGCCACCGGTACACCTCTGCCAGCCTGCCCGCGTTGGGAAGCGACTACGGAATCCCCTCTGACCAACATGTATCTTTGCTCTTCGGCGGGCGGCTTCTTTGGTGCAGAGTTGAGGTTCGCTGGCTATGATGGCATCGTCGTGCGAGGAAAGGCCGCGAGTCCAACGTGGCTGAGCATCATCGACGGCAAAGCTGAGCTTCGCGACGCCGACGAGCTCTGGGGGCTGACGACTGAGGAAACCGAGGCTGCGATCCGAAAGGAGCTCAAGGACAAGCGCGCACGCGTCGCCAGCATAGGACAGGCAGGCGAAAATCTCGTGAAGTTCGCCAACATCCAAGCAGACTCCCGCTCGCTTGGCCGAGGGGGCGCAGGGGCGGTGATGGGATCGAAACAGCTTAAAGCGATCGCGGCGCGGGGGCATGGCAGAGTCGAGGTGGCAGACGAAGAAGGACTTATGACGCTTATGCGGGAGCTGATCGCGGAGATGAAGGAGAACCAAGCCGTTCAACAGTTTTCGAAGTTTGGCACCACACAATTCGTAGACCCGGTCAACGAGGGGGGCCTCTTCCCCACACGCAACTTCCAAGCTGGGGTCTTCGAGGGTGCAGCACGCATCAACGCAGAAACCATGCGCGAACAGCTCGTGAAAAAAGATACCGCGTGCTATGCGTGCCCAATCGCCTGCGGCAAGTACAGCGTCGTCGGGAAAGGCGAGTACGCAAACACTTTTGTTGAAGGGCCGGAGTACGAGACGCTGTGGGCGCTCGGGGCGCAGTGCGGTGTAGATCGTCTCGATGCGATTGCGGCTGCTAACATGTGGTGCGATCGCTACGGCATGGATACGATCTCGACTGGCAATACGATCGGTTTCGCGATGGAATGTTTCGAGCGGGGTTTGCTGAGTGAACGCGACATTGGTGGCTTAGAGCTCAAGTTTGGTAATCACAAGGTTTTAGTTGAACTCATCCGCAAGATAGCGTTTCGCGAAGGGATAGGCAATCTACTTGCTGAAGGTGTGCGCAACACAGCGAGGAAGATTGGAAGGGGCTCGGAAGCTTTTGCCATGCATGTCAAGGGCTTGGAGCTGCCTGCCTACGATCCAAGAGGCGCTTGGGGAATGGGGCTAGCCTATGCCACAGCATGCCGAGGAGGTTGCCACCTCAAGGCTTGGACGCTTAATGCCGAGGTCTTCGCCCCAAAATATGATCGATTTTCTACCGAGGAAAAGGCGAAGCTCGTGTTTGAGATCCAAAACACACGGACGGTGATAGATTCGCTAGGCGTCTGCATCATAGGAAGTCGGGCAATAGGAGTCGAGGAGATGGCGCGCGTGCTCGCGGTGACGACGGGCTGGAACCTTAACGTCAATGGGTTGCTCAAAGCGGGCGAACGGATTTACAACCTCGAACGCTTACTCGCCGTGCGAGATGGCATTTCGCGGGAGGATGATGTTTTACCCCCAAGGGTGCTCGAGGAAGCTCTCCCCGGGGGTGCGGCCAAGGGGATTAAGCTCGGTAAAAAAGAGTTCAATCGAATGCTTGATGAATACTACGGGATTCGAGGTTGGGATACTGAGGGTAATCCTAAGCGAGAAAAGCTAGAGGAGTTGGGGATACCCAAGTTGCTTGAGGGATGATATGCGCAAAAAGCATCTCTTCGGTACTCGCGGCATTCGTGGCCCCGTAGCGACTAGGGTCACGCCAGAGCTCATGCTAAAGCTCGGGCAGGCGCTCGCGAGCTACGCGGGC
>CAYSRF010000007.1:0-21173 GCA_964433595.1 Hadarchaeota archaeon (SeqCode)
TGAGTTCGGGCACCACCTGTGCACCCTCGCTCCCGGCCATTGCGTGCTCCCCCCATAGTTTGAGTTCGGGATCCTCGGCTGAGTGGGCGTCGCAGACGTAGATTACCGGAATGTCTCGTTCATGGGCGAAATCGAGCAATCGTTTGATATTTGGGACTATCGCCTTTGCTCGCTCGAATCCCAACTTCCCACTGACAAAATCGTTGAGCATGTCGATCACGATAATGGCTAGCTTCAACCGCGTCCCTCGATAAAGTTTAGGTCAAAAGCATAAAAACTTGGGTTATTGAGTAAAGTTATTATTTTCTAGTATCCTTAGGTGGTTAAGGTAAAAATAATAAAGAGCCGGTGATCGAAAATGAAACAAAAATGGATGATTCTAACACTTTCTTTCTTTATTGCTTTCTCATATCTTTTCGCCCTTCAGTCTTACCCGCCAATGATACCTCAAGTGATGGAAGAGTTTGACATCTCTCATGTAGAAGCAAGTCTGCCGATGTCCCTAGTCTCTTTGGCAGGAATTCTCATTGCTCTGCCTACTTGGGCGTTCATATTCAGATGGGGACTTAAGAAAATCGGAACATTAGGTCTTGTCATCTGTAGCATAGGTGGAATGATTTCTTCTCTGGGTAGCTCTTTCTTGCTGATTGTTTTAGGAAGAGTCATCTTGGGAATCGGAGGAATATTGATTATCATAGTTAGTTTTTCGATAGTAGCTAATCGGTTTCCCAAGGAACAGGGGGGAAGAGCGATGGGGATTAAAGCACTAGATATGCCTATTGCTACTGTACTTGCTTTAAATTTACTTCCTATTGTGATAGCAATTCACGGATGGAGAGCCAGCTTTATCGTCTCCACAGTCCTTCTTATCATTTCGACAGCTTCCTTCATTCTTCTGTTTAAGGAAAAGCCTCTCAGAGAACCTGGAGCCAAAATGTTTGAGGGGATGTGGAATAAGCAGATGTGGCTCTTGGGGATAATATGGAGCTTCATTACTATGAGTCTCATAGCCTATTCTACTTGGGCAGGGACCTTTTTCATAGAGCTATGGAAAATACCCGTTAATGTAGCCTTTTTTATGGCCAGCGTTCTCATGATTGGTGCGATACTTTTAAGCCCCTCCATAGGGTACTTGTCGGACAGGCTGGGAAATAGGAGAATATTCATTATTTTTTCCTTCTTGCTGATGGGCATCTCACTTATTTTAATACCAATTCTCCCTGGGTCCTTTTTGTATCTGGCAATAGCTTTACTTGCTATCTCTGGTTTTAGTGGACCTATCATTTTTGCTTTAACCCCTGAGATCCTCCCAAGAGAAAGAGCAGGGCTTGGATTCGGGATACTATTTACATGTAGTTTTATTGGAACTTTTATAGGTCCCATTTTAGTAGGATTTGTTAAAGATTTATTTCCTGGCGGTGCGGCAGCCTTTTTCACCATGGGTGCCCTCCCTTTCTTATCATTGATATGTACAAAATTTCTGAAGGTCAGGTAATATTTTGTATAATTAGAGGCACTTGAACATGCGGTTGACCTCATTAGGCTCACGACCTAATTAAAGTGCCCATTTTCCTCGCTTAGAAAAGAAGCGATTTTAGGCGAGATTTGCGTGTTATACGCTTGAAGACTGCTTGGATGAGTATATTTCATGCCCCTGAGGGCGCGCTCGATCCTCGTGAGCTCAGGGCCAACTACACCGCCAGCCTGAAGATCACCGATTCCCGCACAGGGTCCGTCTACCACCGCCTCTTCAATCCCTTCCAATAGGATTTTATGTGCTAGGAAAAACTATTTGCGGGAGTATTGAACACACCAATAACTTTATTCGATTAATAAAAAGCGCTGCGACCATGAATAGGATGCTCGAGATTTTTGTATCAAGCCATCAATCGTCATGGAGGACGCTTTCACGTCACCGTCAGGGTGTAGGTGCAGGTGCGGGTCGCCCCTCCCCCGGTGCCCGTTATGGTTATCGTGTATGTCCCGGCCGGGGTGGAGGATGTCGAGATCGCCATCGTCGATGAGAAGCTGGGTGTACCGGAGGACGGGCTGAAGCTGATGCTGGCTCCCGTCGGCACTTGCGTGGTGCAGCTCGAGGGCTTTGATGAGTATGTCGCCCCGCAGGAGTCGCACCAGTAGCCCGTGACCTTGGTGCAGTTCGAGGGCTTTGGTGAGTATGTTGTCCCGCAGGAGCAGCACTCGTAGCCCGTGACCCTGGTGCAGCTCGATACCTGAGAGTAGTATATCGCCCCGCAACGTTTGCATATCCGGTAGCTGAAGAGTTGTGCGGTGCAGCTTGAGACCTTCGAGTAGTATTTCGCACCGCAGGATTTGCACTTCCGGTAGCTGAAAAGTTGTCTAGTGCAACTCGAGACCTTCGAGTAGTACGTCGCACCGCAGGATTTGCACTTCCGGTAGCTGAAGACCGAGGCGGTGCATCTCGAGGGCCTCGAGTAGTACGCCGCCCCGCAGCGGTTGCATATCCAGATGTAGCCGTAGAGGTTCGTGAAGGAGGCGGAGTTGCACGTCCTGTAGTAGTCCGTGAAGGAGGTGGAGCCGCACGTCCTGTAGTAGTCCGTGAAGGAGGTGGAGCCGCACGCCCCGTAGTAGTCCGTGAAGTAGGTGTAGCCGCAATACAGGGTGGCGAAGTAGGGGCAGCCGCAATACAGGGTGGTGAAGTAGGTGCGGCCGCATGTCCTGGTGCTCGGGAGGCCGGAGGCCGACAGGCTCACGGTGCTGCTGAAGCCGTTGATGGATGTGATAGTGACGGTCGCGCTGGTTGAACTTCCCGCATTTACCGATTCCGATGTCGGGCTGACGCTAACGCTGAAGTCGATCACCGTCAGGGTGTAGGTGCACTTGCAGGTCATCTCTCCTTTGCTGCCCGTTATGGTTATCGGGTATGACCCCGCTGGGGTCGATGATGTCGTCGAAATGGTGAGCGTCGAGGTGAAGGGGGGCGTTCCGGAAGCGGCGGAGAGGGATGCGCTCATGCCCTGGTAGGCATAAAACACAGGGCCTTCAGAGTACGTTTCCCCGTACCACGTACCCGACCAGAAGTAGCCCTCATACCCGTTATATGTGACCTTGTAGTACCATATCGTGGACCCCGTATTGTTCAACGACAGGCTCACGGTGCCCGAGGAAGACCCCGAGACGGTGACGGTCGCGGTCGCGGAATTACCCCGCACAACGGACCCCGATTCCGGGCTGACGCTCACGGCGAAGTCCGGGTCCACAACAGTCAGGGTGTAGGTGCAGATGCGGGTCAGCCCTCCCCCCTCGCCCTTTATGGTTATCTTGTGTTCCCCCGATTGGATTATCGGGGCGGTTTCGATCGTCAGTGTTGAGGTGAATCCGTCCTCTGTGAGTGTCCCCGATGGCGGGTCGAAGCTGGCAGTCGCGCCCAATGGCAGGTCGGATTCGGGTACCTGCAGGGCCACGTTGTCGGCGGTGAACCCGGCGATGGGCGAAACGGAAACGGTCGCTGTCACCGATTCTCCCCCCGTGATTTCTCCGGAGTCCGGGACCACGCGTATGATGAAGCCAGGCGTTGTAGTTGCTACGTGTGCGTCTATCCTGCCATATCCATATGCTGAATCCCATCCTGCAGGACCCAAGTCTACAGCGGTTTCCTGTAAAATGTCTCTAACCTCGGCCGGTGTGTACGCCGCTTCTCCCAGAATCAATGCCACCGTTCCGGTTACATGGGGGACTGCCATTGATGTGCCACTCCTCGTGGCATAGGTGTGCTCCATAATTGGTGGGGAGGGAAATTCTATGTATGTCGAGCGAATGTCTACGCCTGGGGCTACCACCGATAGTTCTGGGCCTCTGTTGCTACTGCCCCATATTAAATTGTTGCTGTCTATCGCGCCGACCGCGATAACCGAGTCATAAGCGGCAGGATAGAGGACTTCTCCTCCTGTGCTCCCGGATGCCGCAACTAAAACTATTCCCTCATCATAGGCCTTATCGCAAATATTTGCTATGTCCGTAGAGTCTATGTCTGTTCCAAGACTCATGTTTATAACTTGCATTCCTTTTTTAATTGCCCACTCTATTCCTGCAACAAGCTCATTTTCGCCGCCCTTGGGACCCCCCCAATCTCCCGACTGATAAAGGACTTTTACAGCGTATATGTGTGCTTCGGGTGCCACACCGATCATGTTCTCTGCAGGGTTGTTCTCTGCAGCGATGATCCCCGCGACATGAGTGCCGTGTCCGTTGTCATCCATGGGGTCTGTATCATTGTCGCAAAAATCGTATCCACCTTTGTAGTTGGCATCTAGGTCCTCATGGTAATAATCTATCCCTGAATCAAGAATCGCAATCTTGACTCCCGTGCCTTTGTTGCCTGTAGTCCAAACTTGAGGAGCCCCTATCCGCTCAACGCCCCAAGGAATTGTCTGCTGTTCTGCATGTATCTCCCCATCCAGCTCTACATGCGTAATCTTCGGATTCTTCTGCAAGACGAGGATCGCTTCTGCCGGCAGCAAGCATGCGATTGTCGGGATTATGGTGTACTCATAAGTTATGACTCCCCCGAGCTCCCGGATCAAGGCGGGGTCGGGCTCGCCCCTAAAACCCACCATAACCGGTATCATAGCATCAGTGAGAGGCTCTACCAGATGTATCTCCTTATCCAGTTGTATGTACGCAATATTTGGATTCTCCATCAAGGCGTCAATTCCTTTTCCCGGTAGCGAACATACGATTGCCGGAATTCTGCTCCACTCCTCCAATATGTCCCCTCCGAGCTCTTGCATTAAAACCCGGTCGGGCTTGTCCCTGAAACCCACTATGACTGGTTTTTCGGTAAATTGATTATCTAAAACCTTGTTATCTAAAATAGTGAATGATCTCGTGAGGGACCGGCTCTCCCCGGCCTCGTTTACCGCGATCACCGCCCAGTAGTACGTGCCCCCTGCAAGAGTTCCAGAAGCGTGAGTGTGGCCGAGCGGGCCATACAGAACGTTCTCTACGGGGGAGAGGAGGTCCGAGTCGTTGTCGATCAGGATTCTGTGGTTGTCCGCGTTGAACCCGACAACCCACACAAAGTCCACCACCGCGCCAGTTACGGCGAGGTCCGCGGGCCAGAGAAGCAGAGGCTTCCACGGCGCGTCCGGAACTTGATTATCTAATGCAGCGTTTTCACGAACAACGAATGATCTCGTGAGGGACCGGCTCTCCCCGGCCTCGTTTACCGCGATCACCGCCCAGTAGTACGTGCCCCCTGCAAGAGTTCCAGAAGCGTGAGTGTGGCCGAGCGGGCCATACAGAACGTTCTCTACGGGGGAGAGGAGGTCCGAGTCGTTGTCGATCAGGATTCTGTGGTTGTCCGCGTTGAACCCGGCACCCCACACAAAGTCCACCACCGCGTCAGTTACGGCGAGGTCCGCAGGCCAGAGAAGCAGAGGCTTCCACGGCGCTCCTGCTACATTATCCAGAACCTGATTGTCTAGGACCTGATTATTATCGCTGTTTTCCCCAACCAAAGTTGCGGAAACACTTTGGGGAACTGAAAAACTGAGACTAGAAAGGATCAGCAAAACAACGACGGGAAGTCCCAATCTCCTCAGTTAGTCATCCCTAAGTAACTGGAAGCAACTATTTTAAAAACTTTGTGGGCGAGGAGCACTGTTAACTTATTTGACCTAACCATGTTTATATGAACATCATCTGCGCCTATCCGCTCAACGCCCCAAGGGGTGCATCCCCCCACGTCGGACTCAGCGACACGCGCACAACCTCCGGATTCTCCTGCAAGACGGGGATCGCTTCTGCCGGCAGCGAGCATGCGATTAACGGCATTATGGTGAGATCATCCCTTATATTCTCCCCCCCGAGCTCCCGGATTAAGGCTGAGTCGGGCTCGATCCTAAAGCGCACCATGACCCGTAGCATAGTGTCAATGATGGGCTCTACCAGCTGTATATCCCAATCCACCTCCACGTACGCGACCCCCGGATCCCCCTTCAGGGCGGCGACCGCGTTCTCAGGCAGCGAACATGCGAGTGCCGGGATATCCACCGCCTCATTTGTTACCTCCCCACCGAGCTCTTGGATCAGGACGGGGTCGGGCTCGTTCCTGAAGCCCACTATGATATTTGGCCCAGTCGGTATCGACTCTGTCGGCGTCCATGGATCTATATTCCCACCCAGATCCACGCGCGCGACCCTCGGATCCCCCTTCAGGGCGGCGACCGCGTTCTCAGGCAGGAAGCACGCGATTGTCGAAATTTTGATCGCCACCCAGCTTATCTCCCCATCGAGATCCCGGATCAATCCCTTGTCTACCTCGTCCCTGAAACGCACCCTGAGTGGCATCATGGTGTCGGTGACGGGCTCTGCCAGGTGCATCTCCCCGAGCTCGCCGGTCTCTGGATCGACCTCCACCACGTACGCGACCTCCGGATCCTCCTTCAGGGCGGCGACCGCGTTCCCCGGCAGGAAGCACGCGATTGCCGGAATTCTCCACCAGTCTGTCATCTCCCCACCGAACTCCTGAATCAACTCGGCGCGCTCCCGGAGTAATGCCAGGTCGGGCCCGCCCCTGAAGCCCACCAAGACCAGTCTTTTCGCGGACTGGTTATCCAAAGCCCCATCAGGCTGATCGGCGCGCGCTGCAAGATAGACCGTTGAGCACGCGGCCGCGCCTAACAAAATGATTACGACGACGACCAACGGCGCCCCCGCCATCTCCGTCGGTTTGGACATCAATCTTCCTCGTTTCAATATCGACCCTCCAGACATGATAAAGTTTTCTTTGTATGTAAACTGAGACTAGAAAGGATCAGCAAAACAGCGACGAGAAGTCCCAACCTCCTCAGTTAATCATCCCGAAATAACTGAAAACAACTATTTTAAAACTTTGCGAACGAAGAGCACCCAGATGTATCTCCTTATCCAGCTATATGTATCTCCCCATCCAGCTCTACATGCGTAATCTTCGGATTCTTCTGCAAGACGAGGATCGCTTCTGCCGGCAGCAAGCATGCGATTGTCGGGATTATGGTGTACTCATAAGTTATGACTCCCCCGAGCTCCCGGATCAAGGCGGGGTCGGGCTCGCCCCTAAAACCCACCATAACCGGTATCATAGCATCAGTGAGAGGCTCTACCAGATGTATCTCCTTATCCAGTTGTATGTACGCAATATTTGGATTCTCCATCAAGGCGTCAATTCCTTTTCCCGGTAGCGAACATACGATTGCCGGAATTCTGCTCCACTCCTCCAATATGTCCCCTCCGAGCTCTTGAATTAAGACTGGATCAGGCTCATCCCTGAAGACCACGACCAGTTTTTTCGCGGACTGGTTATCCAAAGCCGCATTCTCAACACCTAAAACAGGCTGGTCATCGGCGCGCGCTGCAAGGTAGACCGTTGAGCACGCGGCCGCGCCTAACAGAATGATTACGACGACGACCAACGGCGCCCCCGCCATCTCAGTCGGTTTGGACATCAATCTTCCTCGTTTCAATATCGACCCTCCAGACATAATAAAGTTTTCTTTGTATGTAAACTGAGACTAGAAAGGATCAGCAAAACAGCGACGAGAAGTCCCAACCTCCTCAGTTAATCATCCCGAAATAACTGAAAACAACTATTTTAAAACTTTGCGAACGAAGAGCACCCAGATGTATCTCCTTATCCAGCTATATGTATCTCCCCATCCAGCTCTACATGCGTAATCTTCGGATTCTTCTGCAAGACGAGGATCGCTTCTGCCGGCAGCAAGCATGCGATTGTCGGGATTATGGTGTACTCATAAGTTATGACTCCCCCGAGCTCCCGGATCAAGGCGGGGTCGGGCTCGCCCCTAAAACCCACCATAACCGGTATCATAGCATCAGTGAGAGGCTCTACCAGATGTATCTCCTTATCCAGTTGTATGTACGCAATATTTGGATTCTCCATCAAGGCGTCAATTCCTTTTCCCGGTAGCGAACATACGATTGCCGGAATTCTGCTCCACTCCTCCAATATGTCCCCTCCGAGCTCTTGAATTAAGACTGGATCAGGCTCATCCCTGAAGCCCACCACGACCAGTTTTTTCGCGGACTGGTTATCCAAAGTCTCATTCTCAACACCTACTGGTTCTTTCGCGGACTGGTCATCCAAAGCCTCATTCTCAACACCTAAAACAGGCTGGTCATCGGCGCGCGCTGCAAGATAGACCGTTGAGCACGCGGCCACGCCTAACAGAATGATTACGACGACGACCAGCGGCGCCCCCGCCATCTCCGTCGGTTTGGACACCGGTCCCCCCGTTTGACACGGCGCCCCCGGACAATAATAAGTTTTCGTCGTATGTGCGAAACGGGGAAGATTTTAAATTGCAGACAGAGGAAGTAGTGAGGTGTTAATGTTGCCGCCAATAAAGTGGAAAAGAAATATAAGCACGTTTTTTCTTCGGCAGAGAGCAAACCACCCTTTTTTTAGGGTATTTACGTATGGATTTCCATGCCAAAGGTCAAATTTTAACCTTAAAGGTACATTGGCTTCAGCTATCGTTTCGCAATACAGAAAACATCTTCCCCACCAACCTCACCTGAATTGAGCAGCTTGAAGCCAGCTGCCCGAACCCAGCACTTAAGCTCGCCCAGCGAGTGTTTACGCTTGAGAGTAGTCATGATCACAATTCCCCCGGGCTTTGCTACGCGTGCGACCTCTCGCACTGTAGTCGCTGGATTCGGCATGTTCTGAAGAAGGGTTACCGAGACCACCGCATCAAAGCTGTGATCGGCGAATGGCAAGTGATCGGCATCCGCGAGCACGAGCGCCGCGCTACCCCTCCGTTTCCTCACCAGCTCCAGCATCTCCGACGACGAATCTATGCCAACTACGAACTCATTTCGCCGCGCGAGTTCACTTAAGAGCATACCCGTACCGCAACCCAAGTCAAGAACTTTACTAACTCGGGGGAGATTCTCGGTGACGATTTCGTACTTCTCGCGTTGGATTTGCTCGTAACGTCGTTCATACATGGACGCTGTTTCGCCGTAACGCCGTTTCAGCTCGAGTTTGCGAGCGGTCATCGGAGAACATTTTTACCTAGCGCCCTAAAGCTTGAGCGGGTTGGTATTTGAGAAAACGTATTAGGAAATTGAAGGATGAACTCGTTAAACGTGGGCTGGACGCATTTCTAGCCCTCCAGAACACTCGTTACCTAGCAGGCACGACGGCTGCGAAGACGGTAATCGTTCCAATCGATGGAGATCCGGTACTCATATGCAGTAGGCTCGAGTTCGACCAAGCCAAGAGGGAGAGCTGGATTCATGACATTCGAGCTTTCTCTGGCTGGAAAGCTCCTCTGCGCCGGGGGGAGCGGGTGAGTTTTTGCAAACCTTGGGAACTTGTCGCCGATTGCATGCGAGAGCTAGGCGCTCGAGCAGTAGGCTACGATCAAGCGAGGAATGAGTTCATACGAAAGTTGCGGGCTGCTTACACGGCAAGCTACCGTGAGCTACCTGAACTCATGCTCGAACTTCGTAAGATAAAATCGAGAGAGGAGGTATCCCTACTGCGGGAATCCGCGAAGATAGCCACGAAAGGCATGCGTTGCGCCGCGGAGTCGATTGCAGTCAATCGAACTGAGTTAGAGGTTGCCGCGGAGGCCGAGCGCGAGATGCGGGTGGCCGGATCTGAGGGAACATCATTTCCAACGATTTTCGCTTCCGGCAGAAATTCTTGGTTGCCCCACGCCAGCGCGACGCGAAAGCGCTTGCGACGAGGGGAGCTTGTCGTCGTCGATCTAGGCGCCGTTTACAAGGGTTACGCCTCAGACATGACACGAACTTTTGCGCTTTCGCCGACAAAAAAACAGCTTACATTAATCAAGTTAGTCAGACAAGCTCAAAATGCAGCGATTAATAGTGTTCGCAGCGGTGCTAAAACCAGTGACGTGGATAAAGCCGCTCGCGGAATCATCTCGCGTGCCGGCTACGCCAAGTTCTACTCGCACGGCACGGGGCATGGCGTGGGGATGGAGATTCACGAGCCCCCGGGCCTTGCTCCAGACTCGAAAGACATCTTGCGCGAAGGGATGGTCATCACCGTCGAACCCGGCATATATGTGCCACGTTTAGGCGGTGCTCGCTGGGAAGACATGGTATTGGTAACAAAGAAGGGATCTAAGTCACTCACGGCATGAGCTTCAAAAAGTGATATACCTACTGTAATAATACATCCGATAAGAGTATTGTCATGCGTTCGCAATCCGGTCTGTGTTTAAAAACAAGTTCGGTAAATGTATAAGCTGGTGAAATTGTATGAAACGCGAGCGTTGGCAAAAGAAATTTAGCGAGTGGTTCAGCGGCATCCTGCGCAGCGCTGACATCATAGAGACCCGCTACCCGGTCAAGGGACTCTACGTTTGGCTCCCCCACGGGCTGCAGCTACGCAACCACGTGCTTGCGATAATTCGCAGGTTGCTGGAGCAGGCTGGGCACCGAGAAGTGCTCTTCCCACTTTTAATCCCCGAGAACTTCTTCAGAAAAGAGGCTGAACACATCCGAGGATTTGAAAACGAGGTCTATTGGGTGACACACGGCGGGCGGGACAAGCTCGATGTCAAGCTCGCGCTTCGCCCGACCAGCGAGACCTCCATTTACCCAATGTTTGCGCTCTGGATCCGCTCCCATGCCGACCTCCCGATTAAGATCTACCAGATCGTCAACATCTTCCGCTACGAGACGAAGATGACCAAACCAATGATTCGCTTGCGGGAGATAACAACTTTCAAGGAGGCACATACCGCCCACGCCAAGCTAGAGGAGGTAGAAGCACAGGTGCGGGAGGCGGTACAAATTTACAAACGCTTCTTCGACGAGCTGGGGGTACCCTACGTCGTGACTAAGCGTCCCCCGTGGGATACATTCGCGGGGGCCGAGTACTCGCTCGCTTTCGACACGCTGGCCCCAGACGGGCGGACGCTGCAGGTGGGCACGATCCACAATCTAGGGCAGAACTTCGCAAAGGTATATGACCTCAAATACGAAGCTCCCGGCGGGAAGCATCATTATGTTTATCAAACCTGCTACGGGATTTCCGAGCGGGTGATAGCTGCGGTGATAATGGCGCATGGCGATGACGTTGGCCTGTGCCTGCCCCCCCATATTGCACCAATTCAGGTCGTGATCGTGCCAATCCCCTACAAAGCCAAGGAAGCTCCAGTAGAGCAGATTGCAACCGCGATCAAAAATGAACTCGCAGCAGCTGGTATACGGGCTCATCTCGACAAACGCGACCTACGCCCCGGCAACAAATTTTACTATTGGGAACGCCGTGGTGTGCCGCTGAGGCTCGAGATAGGGCCCAAAGATGTGAAGAAGAAGCAAGTGACCGCGGTCAGGCGCGACACAGGTGAAAAGCAAGCGATTGCTAGGGAAGCACTCAAGACCAAAGTCAAGCAACTGCTCGAGGGAATCACCGATGATCTGCGCGAGCAAGAGTGGAGGCTTTTCCGTGAGTCTGTGAAGGATTTTTCCAACACGGAAACGGCAAAACGGGTAATAGAGAAACGCGGAGGAATAGCTCGCTTGCCTTGGTGCGGGAAGGAGGCATGCGGGAAGGCATTCGAGGAACAAACGGGTGGGGACCTGCTTGGGGAGGAATTCGGTGGTAAGGCCCCGACTGGCGTTTGCCCAATTTGCTCAAAACGGGCGAAAGCTAATGTGCTGATTGCCCGAACTTACTAAAGGCCTCTAGGATCTCTTTCTCGGAGGGGAAGCCGGTTGGTCCCTTATATCTTATTTTAAGACCAGCTGCCGCGTTCGCAAATTTTGCCGATGCGGAAACCTCGCGCGTCTGCAAATACTTTGCCAAAAAAGCAGCACCAAAAACATCGCCAGCACCTGTTAAGTCTTTCGCATCAACTTTTATGGCGTTGACCTCTTCGAACCCTTCATCCGAAAGCACGGCACAGCCCTTCTCAGCTTTTGTCATGATGGCGATTTTCGGCCCCATCTTGCGCAGCTCTTCCAAGACTTCTTTGATCTCGCCTCGCAACGCTTTGGCTTCCTCTTTTCCTATTTTTATCACATCGACGTGTTTCAAAAAGTCCGCTAGGTCATCTCGAGGTTCAATTTCCACTTTTCCCTCTTCGCTGATCCGTCTGAAAATCCCTTGGGGATCGAGCATGACTAAAGTCGTTTCACGTTTGAGCGCCTTGAGTAATTCGGGGGTTACCTCGCCAGCTATCGGTGAAACGTAAAAACTGTGGGCTTTCTCATATGCGGTAGGAACATCATCTGATAAAATCTTCGGTGCGACATGTTTACAAACTTGTGTACGATTGCCTGCTTCATCGTAAGTGTTTTCAAATGTGGTCGTGTGTTCTCCACCAACTAAAATGCCTTCGGTATCGAGACCAAACTTGCGATATATTGGTGGAAACTTTTCCAAAAAATCAACTCCAACCTTTGAAACGACTCCAACATTTTTTTTCAGTGCAACGAACGCTAGCCCAGCATAAGTCGGGGCACCACCGAGTGCATTCTCTATGACCCCCCATGGCAGCACGTTGACATCGATTGCAACGTGCCCAACCACGACGACATCAAATTCAAGATTTCTCATCATCTCTCCCTTTTGCCAGCGATGAAATCTTCAACCGCTTTTTTCGCTTCAGTATCTGCCATTTGCACTGGCGGATGTTTAAAAAAGTAAGCTGAAGCACCGATAAGTGGCCCGCCGATGCCACGATCAAGCGCAAGCTTCACCGCACGAATGGCATCAATAACCACACCGGCGCTGTTCGGGGAGTCCTCGACGGAGAGCTTCACGTCTATGGCGAGCGGCACATCCCCGAACTTTCGTCCCCGCATGTGAATGTAGCACACTTTGTTGTCCTTGAGAAATGAAACATAATCGCTGGGGCCGATCCTAAGTGGCACTTCGTAGGGCACTTGGCTTGAAACGGCTTCGGTTTTGCTCACGCGCTTTGAGCTTAGGCGCTCCTCTTCGAGCATGTTGAGGAAGTCGGTGTTCCCGCCGATGTTGAGTTGGTAGCTTTCCTCGAGCTTTACACCCCTGTCGATGAGTAACCTCGCGAGTGTGCGGTGTAAGATCGTCGCTCCGACTTGGGATTTGATGTCATCGCCAGCGCAGGGTAGGCCCGCCCTCTCAAAGCGCTTCCCCCACTCCTTGCTCGAAACGATGAACTCAGGGATACAGTTGATAAAGCCGCACCCCGCCTCGATTGCCTGCTGCGTATAATACCTCGATGCTTCGTAGCTTCCCACAGGTAGGTAACTTATCAAGATGTTGGCCCCCACGTCCTCAAGCGCTTGGGCGACGTTTACAGGCTTCTGCGTGAGGTCGACCGGCACCATCGGCTTGAGATATTTACCGAGGCCGTCCAGTGGGGGGGCCTTCATCACCTCGACACCTAGCTTAGGTACATCGCTAAACTTAATCGTGCAATTTGGGGGCGCAAAAATGGCATCCGCGAGATCCCTGCCGACCTTGTTCGCATCGACATCGAATGCCGCGACGAACTCGATGTCCCGTAAGTGGTAGCCGCCGAAATTCACGTGCATCAGGCCTGGGATGAACTGATCCTCGCGTGCATCCTTGTAGTACTCAACCCCCTGCACTAGCGACGACGCACAGTTGCCCACGCCCACTATCGCCACTTTTATTTTAGACACCACAATTACCTCACAGTTCACTTTCTATGATTTAGAGAACCTCTTTTAGCGTGAAAAGGTAAAACTTTCTATCCATCTCGCATGCGAAACCCACATCATTTGTCCTGCTCCGATATTTAAGCAAGTTTTTCAGCTGCGAACTCCGGATAAGATAATTGCGGCCCGCCTTAACATCTATAAACATTTCTCTTTTGTTTCTTTCAGCGTGTACATCAATCGCTTTCTTCCCGCCGACTGGTTTCACGTTCCAACCACGGGAAGCAAGCAATTTTGCCAATTTTGCCCCCGCCCGCTCCCACTTGCGGGTCTTTGTTTCTCCCAACATACGAAAACAGGAGGGACATCTCTTGCTTTTCCCTCGAGGTCTCCACTCATATCCACAACTTTGGCATCGTATTATTGTTACAACCATATTTCAACCTAGGAAATATCTCAGAGAATTTACTATTTAAGCTTTCCGACTGAAACAAAATGGGGTTTTCCCTTGGCTATAGCGAGAATGAAGAAGAAGACGACTGCTGAAATGGTCTGGCCCTACTTCCTGAAGTTGCTGAAGGAGCGCCCGATGTATGGGTACGAGCTGCGGCAGGAGACCCAGAAGCGATTCGGGTGGAAACCCCCTACCGTTACCTCATACGTCGTGCTCTACCGCCTCCAGCGCAAAGGCTATGTGGCGAAGGAGTGGCACGAGCAGCGAGGAAAGCCCGCGCGCAAATATTACAAGATAACAAAGAAAGGCGAGAAGCTGCTTGGGGAAGGCATAAAATATTTGAAGGAACTTTCCTCGAAACTTTCCGGAAAATAGCTAGTATAATCGGAGTTTTGCAGCAAACAACCTCTGAGCCACGGTGAGGTGGGTCAGAATCACTATTAGAACCACTGCGTATTGTGTATACCCAATAAATGCCCCGATGGCTAGGATGAGAACCCGTTCACCCCGCTCGGCTATCCCCACGTCGAGCTTGCCCGAGCCAGCTGCCTCTGCCCTAGCGCGAGTGTAGCTGACCATAAAGCTTCCAGCGAGGGCTAGAGTTCCCCAAACCCAGCCTGGCAGAAAACCTGCTTCAGCAAGCCCCCCGTAGATGATGCCCGCAAAAATCAAGAAATCTACATATCGATCGATTACTGAGTCGAGCACTCCTCCGAACGCTGTCTCTCTACCAATCACCCTAGCAACCGCCCCATCGATGAGATCAAAAAACCCACAGATGAGGAGGACAAACCCAGCCCAAAGTTGCATCCCATAAGCAAAAAGAAGGGCTGCAGCAACGCCCACTGCCAACCCAATCAAAGTAAAGGCGTTTGGGGTGAGGCCTGTTCGTGCAAAGGCTTTAGCTATGGGCTCCACTAGACGATTTACCCGATCTCGAACTCGGCTCAGCACGATTACACCTCCAGCGCAACAGATTTTTGCCTGCTGTCATAAGTGTTTTGGGGGGCGCATGATATATCTTGGTCCCGCAGGCATCCCAACCGTGAGTAAGGAGCGGGCGACGATAGGAGGCATCAAGTGTGTGGCTGAACTCAAGCTCAACGCGCTTGAGGTCGAATTCGTTAGGCGTGTTGGGATGAGCAACGAGATGGCGGAGGAAGCGGGAAGGATCGCGAAGGAGCTGGGTGTGCGTTTATCGGTACACTGCCCCTACTTCATTAATCTCTGTTCACAGGAACCTGGGAAGCTCGAGGCCTCAAAGAGGCGCATTCTCGATTCGGTGGAGCGGGCCTTCCACATGGGGGCTGATGTTGCGGTGTTCCACCCAGGCTTCTACGGTTCTCTGGCATATGATGTGGCATTCAAGGCTGTGGAGGATGCCTGCCGAGATATGATCGATCGAATGCGTGTGAATGGGATAAAGGGGATTCGGCTCGGATTAGAAACCACAGGCAAGGTCAGTCAGTTCGGCACACTTGATGAAATCGTTGAGTTCTGTAAGAAACTGAAGGGTTGTGTACCTGTAGTTGATTTTGCACACATTTACGCTCGCCAAGCTGGTAGAATAAATTACGGTTGGATATTCGAAAAGCTGAAGCCGCTGAAATTGAAGCACTTACACACGCACTTCACAAGTATGGAATGGACGCCCGCTAAGGCGCCGTGGGAAGGGAACGAAAGACGCCACCTCGAGCTCAAAGTAAACAAACCGCCCTTCGAGCCGCTCGCGCGCGAGGTGCTCAAGCGAAAAGTCAACATCACTTTGATTTCCGAGTCGCCGATTTTGGAACAGGATTCGCTCGAGATGAAGCGGGTCTTCGAAAAAATAGGATACAAATTTTAACCTATTGGCAACCTCCTGTGCGACTAGTTCTTGTTTATTCGTGCTCCTACCGTGGAGTGCCGCTTTTCCTTCTTTGATCGGAAAATTGTGCCTCGTAGCAGAACGTCTCAGCAGATGACAAGAATGTACTTGGTAGAGGTTTTCTTGGATGGAATTGGAAAGAATGATATAGCGAAGACGTACAACAGAGGCCCATAGAGATTCGTAAAAAATTCATCACTCCAACGATGCAAATGCAGTCACTTTGCTCGAGCTAGCGTGGCGGAAAGATTCCACAACTTATTTATTTGGGGCCCATATTTTATGAATGATCACATGGGAATTGGTAGTATAAGCCAATTTTATGAGACACTTGTTCCCTTCGCCGGTTTAATCCTTGTCCTGGGCCCCTTATGTTTAGCGTTTCGGAAAGCTGGGTTTTTTATCGGTTTAGGGGTAGGTTGCCTAGTGAATTTGATCCTATGGAGTACATCAGATAAGATTCCACTTCTTAGCGGTTTGGTGGAAAACTCCCAGATATTTCTCATCATGGCGATATTAATCCTCGTCATTTTTGGCGGGATAGGATTAACTGCGGTAGTAGGACTCGCCGTTCTATCTTCGAGCATTGGGGGTTTATTATTGAGTACTTCTTTATTCGGCTTTAACACTTGGACGATAATCGGGGGATTTGTTGCTGGCTTGATTTGGCTATATGGCGTTAGTCTACTCATCAGAAAAATTGGAAAAATTGGTGAAAAGGTAAAAAAGGTGGGCGAGAAAATAACAGTTGAATACCGTCCCGAAAGGCGTAAAATTAGGTATAGACATTGTCCTGAGTGCGGGGCGGAAGTAGAAGCGGAGAATAAGTTTTGCAGTTCTTGCGGGATAGATTTGGAGCACGCTGAAGAAGTCAAAAAAGGTCGTTAAGAAAAAGCGGACTTGATCGCTATACTAACTATTTTTCTCTAGGGGTGGATTTGTTCCACTTAACTTATCGATCTCAGCCTAGCAACTAGTTCTTGCCGCGGCACTTGTACTTGATCACCGGTGCGCATGTCCCGAAGTGTGACCCTGCCAGCTGCTAGGTCTTTAGCGCCGACTATGATTGAATGTTTGGCGCGGCAAGCGTCAGCATATGCTATGGCCTTGGACAACCGTCGCCCCATAAGGTCGACATCGACGAGCAGGCCAGCTCTGCGCAGCTCTCCCGCGATTTTCAGACATTCGCTGAGCATGGCTTCACTCGCGGGGAGGACCACGCAATCTAATCGCTTGTGCGGAACTATCATCCCTCGCTTCAAAAGGGCCCGAGCAATGCGGTCGACGCCGAATCCGACACCGACGGCTGGGCAGGGGTCGCCTCCCAAGAGTTCGATTAGTTCGTCGTAACGGCCACCTCCTGCAACTTGAACTCCATCAACGTAGAGTTCGAACACGAGATCTGTGTAGTACTCCAGTCCGCGGGCGATTCCGAGATCTATTGTAAATTTCTCGACTCCAAACGAGCGAATGTGCTCGAGGATTTCATGTAAGTTCTTCAGCGCTATTTTGGCTTTTGGTAAACTCGCAACAAGTTTCTCCGCCTGCTTCAACACTTTCGTGTTGCCGCGTAATGCAATTAAGGATCGGAGCAACTCTTCGTTTTTAGCCTTTACGTGCATACGGCTAAGCTCCCCCCGAAGCCTTGCCTCGTCGTGACGATCAATTGCTCTCATGATGGGATCTTGAGCATCATCCTTTACCCCCGCGTGGGCAAGCACCTCTCGGAGCAGGCGGATGTGGCCTATTCGGAGTTCATAGCCCGACAATCCAAGCTCTTGCATGATGTCGTCAGCGAGTGCAACTACCTCGGCATCAGCTTCAAGTCGGGAGGAGCCGATGATCTCTACTCCTGATTGGAAGAATTGCCTCCATCGCTGCGCCTGAGGCTCCTCGTACCGGAAGCAGCCGCCGAAATAACATAGTTTCACAGGTTTGGGCGCCGATTTGAGGTGGGTAAGATAAAGTCTGATGGCGGGCATGGTTAACTCCGGGCGGAGGGCAAGTGCACGGCCCGATTTGTCCTTAAACGAGTAAAGTTGCTTCACCACCACTTCGCCACTTTTCTTCTCAAACAGCTCGAGGTACTCAAATGTAGGAGTCTCGATCTCCTCGTAGCCGTAGCGCTTGAACGCATCGCTCATCACGTGTGAGACGTGACGAATGCTTGCTAGTTCTTTACCCAGCAAATCGCGCGTTCCTTTCGGTCTTTGCATACGTATCACGGCAAGTTTTCGTGGATAACTTTACTAATTTTTACTAATCCATTCGAGCTCGTGAAAACGACCTCTAGATAATCGATGTCTTCCAAGTTCCCTTGGAATATCCTCATGCATATCGGGATGGGGCGATTGATTATTTCGGCCGACACAGCTTCAATAATCCCTGCACCCGCTATGTTGCCGTTTACATCAAGGAAAA
Organism: Hadarchaeota archaeon (SeqCode); assembly: GCA_964433595.1. Taxonomy (GTDB): domain Archaea; phylum Hadarchaeota; class Hadarchaeia; order Hadarchaeales; family Hadarchaeaceae; genus DG-33. Next base: position 18,375 of record CAYSRF010000007.1, read on the forward strand.
TCAGCAACGTTTCGGAGAGGTCTGCAGTGAACAGCGGTGGGAAAAACCCGCCGTAATCTGATATCTGGCCTTGTTCGTTCACGTTTAAAACACCGTAGCCGTCTAAATACAGGTTTTCATTGTCGGTCTTGAGGTAGACACCCCGAGTTTGCGTATCTAGCACAACATCTTCTCGATTTTCACCGAAATTAAACACGTAGTTTTGTCCCTCGATGTTCCACGATTGGAGTTCTGTTTTGATCACTTCTGCTTCTAACAATATGTTTATGGGTTGCGTGAAAGTGTAATAATTCACCGCTGAAAGGAACTCTTGGTAGTCGAGTATGATGTAGTCGATTTTGCAGCCGTAGTTATCCCAGTTATCCCGATAAGTGCCGATAATCCATCTAAATTCGTTTTCATCCATCGGTGGGGCTAGGAGTCGGTTGCCAGCCCAGATGGGGGCGCCGAACCGCTGGACATCGATTCGCCTGCCGTTGATTTGATATAGTCTAACAGGTACATTCACACCATAGATAATACCACTACTGTCCTGCACATAGTAAATGTAATCGGGAGGGCGTGGGACAAAAGATGGATCATTTTCCCATTTGCCTTCTTTGCCCATGATCTCTGCACCATCGCACACGGTTGCTCGTTGAGAGGCGCCTGTGAGGAGGTGTCCAAACGACCATTGGATGGAAACGACCGAATTTTCCGGCGTATTTTCTCGAAGCCAACCAAATGCTTCCATTAATCCCTCATCCAAACCCCTGACACCATGCCACTCGGTGGGCGGGGTGGTACGTTTAGCAACATCGTACGCATTAAAGACGAATGGTGTTGCAACGATACTGATTAGTAGTGCAACTACGATTGGCCTCTGAAGATGTTTCAGCCATTCCCCAAACTGCTCGAATGAGACTCGCCGAACGAGGGACGCGAGCACTGCCGCGCCCACGCCCGCCAAGACTGGTACAAAAAGCCACCACATTCGTTCGAAACGCGCTTGTCCCTGCCCTGGCCAGACCATTGCTGCAATGACGATGAGCCACGGGAAAACCAGCAGCTCCCAGCGCTTTCTCGACCAACAGAACTTGATTAATGCTAAAGCGATCAAAATAAGAATAAGTGTAGTCAGGATACCCACACCATAAAATCCATCTATTGTATCGCTCCACGAGTTCGGAGCGGCCATCTCCCCTGCGTATCTAGCGAATGAAATTCCTTCGCCGCCGCCTATTCCAACATATCCCAGAAGAGATTGGCCGAAGCTTACCCATAATGTGGGACTCCGTCCACTTATTACCCAGAGCGTGAGCGTCATCACCGCCAGCATGCCGAGCACGCCAGCTATCAAGCTCAGGTGTTCGCGGATGGCGGAAAAAAAGGCACCAAACAAATCAGTAGTTTTACGGATCAACTTGCCAAGAAATCCGATCAGCAGGACAAACAATAATCCGCCTACCACGATAGGGGCAATGAAGAGCGCCCCCGCCCAAGAGAGCCCAAAAATCCCATACACCAGTCCGGCCAAGAGCGCAAACTTCGGTATCTCGCTCCGGGGGGCCTTGAACAGCTTTATGGTGAGATAAATGGTCCATACTCCCAAGATCAACTGAATGGGCTCTCGGTCGTATGCCCCGACTTTCATCCAGTAAATTGATGAGGCTAAAGTGGCCCCGAAAAACGCTGCGGCACAACCCCCGAAGTCACCTCCCAGCTCCTTGCCGATCAGGAAAATCGGGATGAGCGAGAGGGCGAATAGCAGGGGGCCCCAATAGCGGACCACGTCCATCAGTTCGACGCTGGGGTTGAGAGCATTGATACCTCTATAAAGCATCACAGTTATCAGAGGTTGAGCTTGCTCTGTGGGGCTAACTGACAGTCCATAAGGTGCATGAGAAAGCCTGTTATTCTCCGCCAATGCATTCGTTTGATCTATTTCGACAGCGACATCGTAGACCCATCCGCTGTCCGAGGTGGTCAGTGTGTCGTACTTTTCGCCCGGGATCAAAAGCACTGAAGTCGTAAAAGCCATCAGCGCAAGCAAGTAGCCGACGAACAGCCATCGCCTGTAGTTCAATCGCGCACCCGCTAAACTAAGGTTAGCCAACTTTAAAAATTATCATTTGTGTTGCTATTCTTCCTTCTTAGGTTCGGGTTCTCTCTCGCTTTCTGGCTCGCTCTCTACCACGCTCGGCGCTGGAGTTGGTGGCGGTGAGACTTCCTTGGTGCCAACCATAATCCACCCAAGCCAGAAGCCTAGACCAGCTAGGATGAAGATACCGATTATCACCGGAAGCACTAGCCACAGAGGGGCTGTCCCATATCCCACCACGAATGGGAAGTAAACGTATAGCGCTACTATCCCGATGCACACGACGCAAAGCAACGCTCCGATCGCCCTTGAAGTACCCACTCGATCACCTCTAATCTCGAGAATTGATAGGGGATAGCTCTTTTTAACCTTTGTGGCGAGAAAGCAGGAGATCCCCCTTCAAGGCAGTTAGTCGAGCTTCATAATAAGATGGGTATCAAGGTCAACATTTATTATGATAGAGCAAACGATGCATACGAAATTCACATTGGAAGGAACCTGACAAACCTGTCGTTGTTTGAAACTATAGCAGGTTTTAGATATTCTATGGTCGCCAGAGGGAGATATAGAGGTATGACTAAGAAAAATCTTTTCCGTAAATCAGTGTTGAGAGGCGGACGCTAATTTGGGGAAGCTTTAACTCCACTATTTTTAAAGTTATGTTTGGGCCCGTGGCCTAGCCAGGATAGGGCGGCAAGTGGGAGATCCCCACCCGTAAG
>CAYSRF010000008.1:0-20423 GCA_964433595.1 Hadarchaeota archaeon (SeqCode)
GAAGAAATTCGACGCGGACCTATCCCCTTACCTTTCACCCCCCTACTTAAAGCCCGCCCCATCCCTAGCGGTGGAACTATTCGAGAAACTTGGGGTCCCGCTCCACCCCGCGTACACATACCTTTTTCACGATATCGGCATCGAGGAGCTCCGGGAGCTGGGCAGTTGGCTAGCGGGAGGTGAGCCGGAGTTCGAGGATGGCAAGCTCAAGGGACTTCGCTTGACCTTGAGTCAGACACCCAAGCGAGTGCTCGAGGTCCTCGGGGTGCCGCATAGAGTCAAGGACGAGCACGTTTTGATCGATGGTTATGCCCTGCCACTCTGCAAGTGTTTAGGTCTACTCAACGGGCAGCGTTTGACCACCGAGCGCCTTGAGGAGACGTTGCGTGAGAACCCGGCGAAGGATGTGATGGAAATAATTCAAATTCTGGCCGGGTTCCCCGTGAAGCGGAAGGCCCCAACGCGCATAGGGTGCAGGATGGGTAGACCGGAGAAAGCAAATCCACGGTTGATGAAGCCTCCGGTGCATGTGCTTTTCCCCGTCAGCTTGCGCGGCGGGGCGACGCGCAGCGTGGTGAAGGCGGCTGAGTGCGGGGAAATATATGTAGAAGTGGCTAGGCTGGAGTGCCCGAAGTGCGGTACAGTGGGTTTCACACGAAAGTGCCCGAAGTGTGGGACAATCGCAAATTACACTAGGGTGTGCCCCCGTTGTAAGCGGCCGACGAATGAGGAGCGTTGCTTTGCGTGCAACGTCCGCACGGAGTACTTCGACCGACGGAGGATTGAGTTGAGGCCGCTTTTTGACGAGGCATTGCAGCGATTGCAGGAGGAAGCGCCGCCAGAGGTTAAAGGCGTCAGGGGTATGACGAGCGCTCATAAAATTCCCGAGCCTATCGAGAAGGGGATCCTGCGGGCGAAGCACCATGTCTACGTATTCAAGGATGGCACCGTCAGGTTTGATGCGACCGATGTCCCGCTCACCCACTTCAGGCCGCAGGAGGTAGGCATATCCGTGGAACGGCTGCGTGAATTAGGTTACGAGCAGGATTACAAGGGAGACCCACTGGAGCGGGATGATCAGCTCGTTGAGCTAAAGGTGCAGGACATCGTCCTCTCGAACACGTGCGCCGAGTATCTGCTTCGCGCGTCGAAGTTCGTCGATGATCTGCTTCAGAAGTTCTATGGGTTGAAGCCGTATTACAACGCGAGCAGGCCTTCAGATTTGGCGGGACACCTAGTCATAGGTCTCGCACCACACACGTCAGTGGGCATCGTAGGGCGCATAATCGGTTTCACTGACGCGAACGTGGGGTACGCGCACCCATTCTTCCACGCGGCGAAGCGCCGGGACTGCGACGGGGACGAAGATGCAGTCATACTTTTGCTTGATGGGTTGCTCAACTTCAGCAAGCGCTTCTTGCCCTCGAAGCGCGGGGGAATGATGGACGCTCCGCTCATCTTGAACACCCGCATCAACCCTCGCGAGATTGACGAGGAAGCGTATAATATGGATGTGATGGAGCGTTACCCACTCGAGTTTTATGAAGCCACGCTTCGTTATGCGAGCCCGAGCGAACTGGCGCAGCTCATTGAGACCGTCAAGCAAAGGCTAGGGAGTGAGGAGCAGTATTGTGGGTTGAAGTTTTCGTTCGACACAAGAGATATCGCGGCCGGTCCTCGAGTGAGCCGCTACAAGACGCTCGAAACTATGGAGGAAAAGGCCTCGGCGCAGCTCGGGCTAGCCAGAAAAATTATGGCGGTGGATGAACGAGATGTCGCCGAGCGGCTAATCGAGCACCATTTCATCCCTGACCTCAAAGGGAACCTGCGGGCTTTCGCGAGCCAGCAGTTCAGGTGCACGAGCTGCAACTCAAAATATCGCCGCGTCCCGCTAAGCGGCCAATGCACGCGATGCGGGGGGAAGCTCATCCTCACCGTAACGCGCGGGGGCGTCGAGAAGTACTTGCAGGTGGCGATGCAGATAGCGCATGATTACGAGGCGAGCGATTATACCACGCAGCGCCTAAGACTGGTACAGCGAGATATAAAATCGGTATTCGAGAGCGATGCGCATAGACAAATGAGTCTTGCTGATTTTCTGTAACCAGCTGGGGGAGGTCACTTGAGGCTTAATCTTTATGATCAAGAAGGCCGGTGCGAGCCGTTGTGCTACTCCTCTGGGAAGACGCAAATCGACTTGGTGGAGGAAATTTTGGAGGCCTTCCGCGGGAACGAAATCGTCTTCCTCAAGGGGACTGTTGGGAGTGGAAAATCCGTTGTTGGACTCAGGACCATCCTCGAGTTCGGAAGGGGGATTGTCTCGGTCCCCACGAAGGTCCTCTCGGATCAATATGCCGCTAGCTACGAGAGGGACAAGTACTTCATGAAAGATGGCGGACAAAAAGCCAGAATAGGGATACTAAAAGGGCGCAGGAACTTCCGCTGCATGTATCAAGTGGATAAAGAAAGAGAAATTTTGTGCGACAATAGCGTCCTCCCTTGCAAGAGACCTGTTGACTGGGAACATGGGGAGAAAAGAATTGACGCCCTGCGGGAGTGCCCCTACTGGGGATTCATTTTTTCGAGCGGTTTGGCGGAGTCAATAAAGAACGTGGAGAAGGTGCCCTATCAGGGAATAAATGGGAAGTGGACTTGGTGTATGAGAGGTGAATGTCCCTACTGGAAGCAGTTTCAGGCCTACGTGTTTTCGGACGCCATCGTGATGAACTCCGCGAAGTGGGCCGCAGAGGTTAGCATAGGGAGGCTGCCAGAGGCGCCTATCACGGTCATCGATGAGGCGGATGAGTGGTTGGACTCGCTCGCGGTAAGGGTTTCGCTGACTGTGAAGACGATTGGAGGGGTGCGAGAGAGGATCAGACGAAATATTATGCTAGACTATGATGACGAAGAAAAGGAGCTGCAAGATAGACTAGAAGAACTTCGAGGCCTGTGGTCAGAAACCCTTGCTGGAAAGGGAGACCCTCTGAAGCTGGTTGAGTTTTTGACCGGTCTGCTTGAGGAGATTGACGAGACCTCTGGGAGGTTGTACTGGAGACTGAAGTCGGTTTTGGAACACAGGGATTACGCGGAGTGGGAGATTGGGGAAAAAGGAATTGTTTACTTCGTCCCAGACCCTAAAATTGTTCTCCAGAGAATTCTCGACAAGGTAGGTGGCAAGTGGCTACTGATGAGCGCAACTGTTCAAAGCGAGAAGGTTTTGAACGATGTGTTCGGGATAGCGCCGACTTTTGTGGAGGGTGAAACCAAATTCCCAGGGGAACTCGTCCAGAGGAAGCTTGGCTCGGAAGAGGTCATCAATTATCGAAAATGGATGAATGACGGTTTCAAGCAAAGATACTGGAATACTCTACGTGAAATCATGCAGGAGGCGAAGCTCCCTGGTTTCATGCCCGTCCACGCCCACAAGTACCTTACCCCGAGGTTGAGGAAAAAAGTGCTGGAAAGTGGCGATGTCTGTTATCACAGGGATATCATGCTCAGCACCAAGATGGACAGAGGCGCCGACCTCAAGGGTATGAAAAGCGTCATCATTTTGAAATTTCCGTACCCCGATCGTGGAGACCCGTTATTGAAAGGGATGGAGCGTCGCCTCGGTGCAGAACCCTTCCGGCGGTACTACAGGGACATGGCCGAGAGGGAATTCGTCCAGCAAATTGGAAGGACGTTACGCTCGGATGATGATGTGGTCGAGTTCTGGAGCACAGATAACATGTGCCATGTACAGTTGAGGCGGTTGTGGAAAGGTTCTATAGTTGTGGAGTGAAAGAGCGGTGGGTAGATTTGAACGTGGTCTATCTACCACCTATTGATTTTTTACCACGAGGAACAAAAACTTGGTTGGGCCGGGGTGGCAGAGCCAGGCTAATGCGGCAGCCTCGAGAGCTGTTGACCCTTTGGGTCGTCAGGGTTCAAATCCCTGCCCCGGCGCCAGCCCTCCTGAAGCCAGCGCCTTTTTGTGCATATCGGATGAGCTGGCGGAGTTAAAGTGGAAACTGGAGTTTTATTCTGAAAAATTGAAAAGTGCGGAAAAAGCGATGGTCGATATCGTTCTTGACATCATTCGGATGTTTTAAGAAATTTAGTGCCTTCTGTAGGTCACGATCCCCGCAGTGATGATGATTGCGATCGTAACAATTAGCCCTATCATCAGCGCCCACGGAAACGGCTTTGAAGGGATCACGAGTGGATAGTCGTCTTGATTGGTCCCGCCCGCGATTGGTCGGGGTTCATCCACTATCCCGTCTCCATCGGCGTCGGGGTGCTCGGGGGGCTGCCAGTCGTCCCAGTAGTTCCCCTCCCCGTTCTCGTCCCAGTAGTTGGTGTTGTCATCGTAGGCGTTGTTCTCCGTGTTGTTGAGCAGGTAGTTGTGGAAGATAGTGTTGTTGGACGAGGAGTTTAGCCAGATGCCTATCCATGAATTGTTCGAGCAGGTGTTGTTGGAGATGGTGTTGTTGGACGAGGAGTTTAGCCAGATGCCTTCCCAGTTGTTCGGGCAGGTGTTGTTGGTCAGGTTATCGTAGGAAGAGGAATTCAGATAGATGCCGGCGCCGTTGTTCTTGCAGGTGTTGTTGGTCAGGTTATCGTAGGAAGAGGAGTACAAGTAGATGCCGTAGATGTTGATCCTGCAGGTGTTGTTCGAGATGGTGTTGTTGGATGAGATGGCTAGATAGACGCCGAGGTAGTTGTTCGAGAAAACACAGTTCTCTATTCGGCTGTTTTCGGTGGAGGCAAGGAGGATTCCCTGGCTGTTGTTCTCGAGCACCAAATTTTCCACCTTGATGTTGTCGCACCTCACGAGCCCCAGATATCCTGAGTTTAGGGAGGGCCCTATCACGAGGTTGGAGTTGTCCTTTAGGTAATAGATCGGCCGGCCGTCGACGAGGTTCGAAGTGTCGATGTTGTGGTCGAAATGCGAAATATCAGAGCCCACCACACCGAAATTGAAGCAGTTGTTCTCGCAGGTGTTGTTGGTCAGGTTATTGTAGGACGAGGAGCCTAGAAGGATGCCCCGGGAGTTGTTCTCGCAGGTGTTGTTTGAGATGGTGTTGTTGGACGAGGAGTGTAGGTAGATGCCGTGGACGTAGTTGTTCTCGCAGGTGTTGTTTGAGAGAATGTTATTGTCCGAGGAGTATAACCCGATGCCGTGGATGTTGTTCTCGCAGGTGTTGTTCTCGATTTTCCCATTGACCACGTTGAACAGGCAAATCCCGGAGAAATCAAATCTAGCGTTCTCGACTAGGCAGTTCCGGATGACGAAGTGCTTGGTCGTGTTCTCGATCCGGATCCCATCTGCGCTCGAGGCGTCGATCACCCAGTCCTCGATCGAGGCGTCGATCACCCAGTCCTCGATGATGTACGGGTCGTCCGCGGTCCCCGAGCCCGAGGTGACGCCGTTCGCGGGCGTGAAGTCATCATCCCCCTCGATGTGGATCGGGTCGTGGGGGGTCAGGCCACCTGGCGACGCGGAAGCCGGGCCGGCGGATGAAATTGACAGCGCCAGCGCTACTAGTAAAGCGACTAGCAGGACGAGCGGTAAAACGCCCTTAGATGTGCTGGCACTCACTCAAGGGTCCTCTCCTTACTCCGCGTGGCAAAATAATATCAGAGTATACTATATTAAGTTCTTTACGAAGATGTGTTTCAACGCAGGGTTCTGCCGCCTCAAAGAAATTGTTTCGGGTAAGAAGAACACGTATTGGCCTCATAAGTGGCCGTTCACCCCCCATGTGCGGTCTTATGAAATTTAATTTATGTGCAAGCAGGGTAATTTATGTGCAAAGCCTTTAGGCGGGGGTTGTTTATAAGAGGAAACACGCGGAACAGCGAAAATTTAAACTCGAAAGCCAAATTTTAATTGGGCCGCCGTAGCTCAGCGGTTGAGCGATCGCCTCGTAGCCTGTTGGGATAGCGATAGGTCGTGGGTTCGATCCCCACCGGCGGCTCCACTTTGGGATTTAAGATACATGTCTAACTTCCGCAGTGTATTGGGGACAAGTCCAGACTAAAGTCCACTGTAGTTTTCAAGTTGCATCTTTCCCACTTTGGTACTCCAAGCTGGGGATAATTCGTACTGAATCAGCGTCGGCTTCTCTTTGTCCACCCAAAAGGTCGCGTCTCCTTCCTCTCCTGGCTCTAAATACTTGACCACATAACAACTAAATGTGCCAGCAGGCACCGTCAAACTCTCTTCTCTTATTACTTCAATTGTTGCGGTCTCCAAATAAACATTCATGTAATCATCGGAATAGCTTATCCACTCGATAAAATTGAACTGCTTCGAATAGCCCGTGTGTAACTCTGTCCCCCAGAAAAAGATTATCTGATAACCTGAAGAGAAATTCGTCGGCATACCAAACTCATTCTCAACTGTGCCTCCATCGTCCCAGGTCATTTTGACGTGTATTGTGTTCTCACCATAATTGTAAGTGCGCTCCTCTGTCCCAGTTTTATTTCCGGAAATCGAAAACTCGGTATGCGTTCTTGCCAGATATCTAAGCTTGTGATCTGCATCTACAAGAAAGTGGTTTGCTATAAATCCCCCAGTTTCTCCCAGCCCGGAAAATTCAACTTCAAAACATTCAACGCCTTGAAATTGGACCATTTCAGTCACCGTTAATGTAAAACTACCCAGTTTGTTTTCATTTAAGTAATAACCGTAGGTCAGGGATTGATCGACCGCCGAGGGGAACCCAACTGCCTCACTAGGGCCCCCTCCGATGGGGAAGTAGACGGCCGCCACGACGATGGTTACTGCAATGACCGCGAGCACTGCTATCGCAGCTGTAGCCACTCCCTTTTGTTTCACTTATTTACCCTCGGAAAAAGATTTGTTTTTTTGCGCTTTAAATGTTTCACATCAATCGTCGGGGTCGTCCAATTAAGTTATTACAAATTGAATTCATGTGTTCGAAACCAAAATTAGACCTGCCGGCGGCTCCACTTTTAAAGTGCGCTAGGCCAGCTCGGGAATGCAGGCTCACACCGCACCCCGAGCTCGCTGCAGACCGACTCGACATTCGAGCTTACATGATGCCAATTTTCTGAATCTCGGGAGAGGCTAGGTAACCTTTTTACCAGTCCCGGACGTTTTTTTTCAATTACTGGTGTAAGCCTATCAAACACCCATCGCCTCAGGTTGAGTCGATCGTAAATGAGCCGGCTATTCGTTCGTTTGGCAACCTCGACCACTCGTCTGATGTTTTCCTCGCTATCGTTGATTTCCGGAATGATCGGTCCTAAAAAGATCCAGGTTGCAACGCCGCGGGTCGAGAACTCTTCAAGCACTTGTGCACGTGCATCGGGTGGTGAAGCGTGAGGTTCAAGCTCGCCTGCTAGCTCGGTATCCATTGTCGTTATCGTTACCCCTACTTCAAAACCTTCGGGCTTGATCACATCCTCGTCACGCAACACCAAGTTGGATTTTGTCTGGATGCATACGTCGAAACTCCTCTTTGAAAGTAGTTCGATGCATTTGCGAGTGAGTTCGAGTTTGGCTTCTAGTGGTTGGTAAGGATCGCATATCGTGCTAACTCCAACCTCGCCGCGTGGTTTTTTCCGCAACTCTTTCGCTAGCACCTCGGCGATGTTTTGTTTTGCCCGCACGAATTTTCCCCAATTCATCGCAATCCATTCGTCGCGGAGGGTTGAGGGTGAGTAACAATAGACGCAGCCATGCTCGCAACCTAAGTATGGGTTCAACGAGTACTTTAGCCCCGGCAGCTTGCTGGGGGAGAGAGCAGTCTTGCATTTAATTGACGAATATTTGACGCTCATGCGGCAAACTCCGTGATTTTTTTCTGGAACAGCGCGCGTTTCAACATTTCACTATTTTCAATCCACTTTCTAAGCGGGATGGTAAGTTTCGTCTGTGTGTGATTAAGTGCTGCTTGAAGGGTGTCAAACTTCTGTGGCTCGCTCTGCACCGTTTGCCGGACGGATTCGCGCACATTCCAGACACCTACAGGTAGGATGTATCCAGGGTGAATTTCTCGAAGCACTAGCGCCGAAGCCTGCCTCCGCTCCTGATTCAGCCTCTCGGCAACCGCCAGCCTGCAAGCGTAGTAACACCCACCAACATCGGGGTAAGTCGTCCGGCCCCGGTAGGGCTCGAAGTCCCCCATTATCGCTGGGGCAGCGGCACTTTTGTCGGGATTCCAAGTGGTGCCCGGGAACCACGCCTCGATCCATTCGAAGCTCCAGCGTTCAGGCATCAGGATTGCGACGAATCGATTGTCAAGGTGTTCGAAGGAGTAGACGCGATACTCGTCGATTGTATTGTGCTGCTTTATTCGATTGATGAGCTGGAGCGATAGGATCGAGTCAACTGCTGTGATGCTCCAGCGGGTCGGGACGAGCTTCCTACGCTTTTGGAAGCCGAACATGCCCAAGCTGAAAGCACGTTGGATGCGCGTGACCAAAATATCATCTTCGTAGAGCTCGACGACCGCATCGGCCGCCTTAAAGTCGCGGTCGTAGAATGCGCGTTCTATTCTGTGATCAACACTCACGTCTGAAGTTTTGAATGATCTCAGGGGCGCAGAAGGACCGAAGGGTTGGGACTCCCCGCTCAGGGTTATCACCTTGTTAGGAACTCTCGTGAGCATGGCTTCAGCATCGACAGGCCGCTTCCCCATCGCCAGCTCCTGAAGCGTGTCAAGCAACCTCCCGCCAGATTGGGCGTTGTACACGCTTGCCCGTACCTTCCCACGGATTAGGGCGAAGCGATAATCGATTATGTCTTGAATGCTTTTCCCGATCCATAGCTCAGGGGTGTCGAGGATTTCGGTGTCGCCTCGGTAGGGGGGCACCATGGGGCCAATGTAAACTTTGGGATAGCCTATGCGCCCGACGAACACCCCAGGGGGCGTCGAGCCTTGAATGAGGGGGGAGGTGATTTGCAGGCTCGACTTGGCGAGCGATTGTGCTTTGGCGACGATCGGGCATCTCAGTTTACCACAAAGCATTCGTCCTCCTTTGCACAGCAGGCAAAGAGAACTCGAGGGAACTCGGGCAACTTTGATCTCCTTGAATGCAGCTAGTTCGCTAACTTGTTTTGGCGCGATGATGTCTCGAAGCCATTTAATATTAGTTGGCCGCATACTATACCCATTATACTTGGCGTGTTGACCAATAAATGGTGGAAGTTGTTTGAGATTTTACGATTTCGAATGGGCGCAAGTTGAGCGATTTCTAAGGCAACACCGGGCGAGGCGAGCGGCGATTCAACTCCCCGCAGGGTTGAGAAAGCATCTACGAGAAATCGTGGAACCTTTTGCTAAGATGGATGTCGAGACACTCGTTTTGGCGGACAGTTGTTATGGCGCCTGCGATTTGGCCGATGTAAAGGCAAAACAGCTTGGGTGTGACGTGCTGGTTCACTATGGACATGCAGACATGGGGTTGCCCGCCTGCTTGCCAACTCTCTACATCGAGGCACGCATGCCGGCTGACCCGCTCGGGGTGGTTGAGCGAGTACTACCCGAGTTGAAGTTCAAGCGCGTGGGGCTACTCACTACCGTTCAACACATTGCCCACCTACAGGATGTAGCAAAACTCCTCCGCTCGAGCGGGATCAAACCGTTTGTAGGCAGGCCGGGACCGAGGGCGAAGTACCCCGGACAACTTCTGGGCTGTGATTTTGGCTGTGCTCGCTCGGTCGCCGCCCGCGTAGACGGTTTTCTTTACATCGGTACGGGTGAGTTTCATCCGCTGGGTGCAGCGCTCGCGACTGGCAAGCAGGTTTTAGCCGTAAACCCGATTTCGGAGAGCTTCAAGACGCTCGCCCCTGATGTCGACGCTTTCCTGCGGAGGAGAAAGGCGATGATTGCTCGAGCTGCAGCGGGAGATCGGTTCGGCGTCATCGTGAGCACAAAGTCCGGGCAGGCCCGCTTCAAGCTCGCGGCGAGGCTATCTAGGGATCTCAAGCGGGCTGGCAAAGTCGCGCATGTACTTGCGGTCGACGAGGTGCGGCCGGAGGAGCTGGGTGATTTTGAGCTCGATGGGTTCATCTGCGCCGCCTGCCCGCGTATACCCATTGATGATGCGGAGCGATTCAAGCGACCGATTCTGACCCCCTTCGAGGCGCGGGTCATGCTGGGGAAGGCAAAGTTTGAGCCATACAGGATGGATGAGGTTAATAGGAAAGATTTCTGATGTACTTCTATCTAAGAAGATTTAAGCTCGGACTAGATTAGTTAAGGTGGGATTGGTGTGGCAGAAATAAAAACAGGCGATTTTGTCGTTCCGGGGGACTTTCTCGCAACCGCGGAGGAGTTCGTCCCGAGCGAGGGAGCATACGAGGAGGGTGGCAAGATCTATTCCTCTTGCACTGGCGTGGTGCTTGTCGATGTTCAAACCAAGCACATTTCGGTATTTTCCCGCACCTCTGGGCCGCCAACGTTAAAGCGCGGCGACACCGTGGTCGGGCGGGTCGAGGAAGTGAGAGACCAGAGCGCGAACATTTACATAGGAGTCCTCAAGGGGCGCGAGGACCGGGAGCTTCCCCTCCCGAATATAGGTACCGTCCACATTTCGCAGGTTCGCACTGGTTACGCCAAAGAAATGCGCCGCCAGTTTAAACCCGGCGACATCGTCCGCGCGCGGGTTCTAGACGCGCACAGGGGGCCCGTCCAGCTTTCGACGGCTGGAGATGACCTAGGGGTGATTGTTGCAGCTTGTTCGCGCTGCCGTGCGCCGCTCGAGCGAGAGGATTCCAAGCTTCATTGCCTGGAATGCGGCAATCGTGAGTTCAGAAAGCTCGCGAGCGATTACCGCCAAGGAGCCCTCTGATGCAAAAACAAAAGCGAACCATCAACGTGCGAGTGAAGGACACTTCCCAGCTCATCGCGTTGATGCAGACACTCGGGAAGCTTGAAGTGGATCTAGTCGCGGAGTCGCGCCCTAGATCGGTCAAGATAGAGGTATTTGGTTCGAAGAAGGAGGCCCGCGGGGTGGAGCACAAGATAATGGAGTTCCTCAAAAACTCGCAATCCTCATAAGTCAATGGGATAAATTAAGTGAGGTGTATAGCCGTGGAGCTTGAGCTTGTCGAAAAGGGCGAGGGAGCCCTACTGATAAAGGTGAGGGGGGAGGACCATACCCTCTGCAACCTTTTGCGCAAGATCCTGCACAGCGACAAATACGTCGTTGCGGCATCCTACATGATCGAACACCCTCTCACGGAGCCCCCCAAGTTCTATGTAAAGACAAAAAAGGGAAAGACGCCCGAGCGCGCTCTTATGGATGCGGCTGGGCAAGTAGCGGGACAATTGAAGGAGCTACAGAAGCAGCTGCAGCGAGAGCTCAAGAAATAACCGCGGAGTGCTCCTCGCGGGGCTTAGCATGCAGATAGTCAAATTTTGGCAGATAAAGCCAGAGATAAGGATTCTCGGCGTAGATGACGGGCCATTTGAGCGACGCGCGAGGGGAACAGTCCCACTCATAGGAACGGTCTTCAGAGGAGGGCGATGGCTAGACGGAGTTCTGAGCACCACAATCGAGCAGGACGGCACCGATGTGACCGAACGCGTGGTCGAGATGATCAACCGAAGTCGCCACCGAGGGCAGCTCAGAATAGTGATGGCGGACGGCGTAACTTTTGCCGGCTTTAATGTGCTCGATATCAAGAAAGTATTCGAGCAAACAGGTCTGCCAATCATTATCGTCTCCAGGGAGTTGCCGAACATGGTGGATGTCAGAAAAGCGATCAAGCATCTCTCCAACTGGCGCGAGCGGTGGAAGATAATTAAGAGTTCTGGCAAGATTTATCCGGTGAGGACTAAACCCCGAGCGGAGCCCGTCTACATGCAGTTTGTCGGCATGGGGCGCGCCGATGCTGAACAGGTGGTAAAATTAAGTTCGACGCGCAGCCTAATCCCGGAGCCGTTAAGGGTCGCGCACTTGATTGCCACGGCCATGGTGCGAGGCGAGAGTTACGGGAGGGCCTAGCTTGGCGAGAAAAAAATCATGGAAGAAGTTACGTGCGAGTAAGAAGTTTGTAATGAATATATTTGGCCGCCAGATCGTCAAAGAAGTGCTGAAATTCATCTTGATCTTAGCTATCCTCTATTTTGGTGTGAGTGGCATTCTGGTCTTGGCCCTGCGCACCGACACGTACTGGATGGCGGTCGTATCCGACAGCATGAAGCATGACGATGAGAGCTGGAGAGAATATTTTGAGACTCGCGGTTATGATCCCTTCCAATTTCCACTTAAAGGCGGGTTCGAGCGCGGGGACATGCTCATCATCCGAGGCGTGGATTCAATTGCGGAGATCTCGATAGGCGATGTCATCGTGTTTGATATCGATCAATCAATACCGCTCGTTCACCGGGTCGTAGATATGAGAAACGAGAACGGGGAGGTTCGGTTAACTACGAAAGGGGACGGCAACATGGGAATTTTATCAGTGGAGGAGTCAATAAAGCCCTCGCAAATCAGGGGTAAGATAATTTTCGTGGTTCCGAACCTCGGCCATCTATCGCTTTGGTTCCGAGGGAGTTGATGGCATAAAGCGGCATCCCATACTCGTGGTCGACGTGATCATTCGAACCCCTGATGGCGTGGTGCTGATCAAGCGAAAGAACGAGCCCTATAAGGGAAGGTGGGCTTTACCCGGCGGCTTTGTGCGCTACGGCGAAAGGGTTGAAGACGCGGCGGCACGCGAGGCAAGGGAGGAAACAGGTTTGAAGGTCAAGATTGAGAAGCTCGTGGGCGTGTATTCGGATCCAAAGCGCGATCCACGGGGCCATGTCGTCAGCGTATGCTTTTCGGCAGAACGGGCAGGCGGCAGGTTGAGAGCCATGAGTGATGCTCGAGAGACAAGAGTTTTCAAACACATCCCTTGGCGCGAGCTGGCTTTCGATCACGCACGGATTTTAAAGGAAGTGGGGTTTAGGTGAATGCATGCAGTTCTGTCCAAAGTGTGGAGGCCTGATGCTGCCCAAGCAAATCGAGGAAGGCTCGGTCTTGGTTTGTAATTCCTGTGGTTATGTTATGAAGGGGGCAAAATTGGAGGAATACAAAGTCGTCAAACCAGCCAAGCGGGAAGAGATGGTAACGGTGATAGAGGAGGAAGTCAAGCCGCCTCTGCCAACCACTAGAGCCAAATGTCCTAAATGCGGGCACGACACAGCTCATTGGTGGCTGCAACAGACACGCGCAGCAGACGAAGCGACGACACGGTTCTACCGTTGCGCAAAGTGCGGTCACACTTGGAGAGAATACACATGACATTAGATGGGATTAAAACGTAAAAGAGAGATATGACAAAAGGATGGGGGCCCGAGTATGGAGGAACTTCGACCGCGCAGAAAGCCGGCGCGCAGCAGAAAAATCTCCGAGATAAAAATAGGCGATGAGCAAGTGAGGGTGGTCGGGCTGGTCGTGGACAAAAAGGAGACCGAGTTTGTACTCGACGATGGCTCAGGTCGCCTCACCGTGGTTTTCGATGACCCCGGGGTAGTTGAGGGCGTGGAGATAGACTCGAGAATCAGGGTATTCGGAACACCGCTGAACGTCGCTGGCGCCCATGAACTGCGGGCTGAGATCGTGCAGAACATGGAGGGGTTGAATCTAGGATTGTATGAGGAGGTCAGACGCGAAGTTAAAAAATTGGAGAAAGAGCTTGAGGAAGGGGGATGAAATGGTAAGTGCTCGGATGGCAGATTCGAAGACTTGGAAGACATGCGTGGCCGCGATGGTGAACCTCATCGACGAGGCGGCATTTAAGTTCACTCTCGAGGGTATCAAGATGAAAGCGATGGACCCCTCGCACGTTGCGCTGTTGGATTTCGAGTTTCCGGCTTCGGCGTTCGAGGAGTACAAGGTCAAGCAACCAACGACTTTGGGCATAGGTCTCATTGAGATGAACAAGATTCTGGCACGCGCTAAAGCCGAGGACGAGCTGATCCTCGAGCTCGACGAGGAGAAAAATCGTTTGACCATCACATTCAAGGGTGTATCGACGAGGCGCCTCAGCTTGCCTCTCATAGATGTAAGCGAGGCGGAGTTGCCCGAGCCAAAGCTTCAGTTCACCGCGACCGCTGATGTGATGGCAGGGGCGATCCAAGATGGATTGAAGGATGCAGAGATCGTGGGGGGCAACGTGAAATTCGAATTGAGCGAGGATGGATTTTTCCTTTCTGCTGAGAGCGATAAGGGCACCTCTGAACTTAAACTACACAAGGGAGACCAAGGGCTGCTGAAGCTCAGCGTCAAGCAACCGGCGCATGCGATGTTTAACATAAAACACCTCAGTGACATGACGAAGGCAGCGGGATCGTCGGAGGCAATCACCATCAACTTGGGCACGGATTTGCCGATTCAGCTGGATTTACCAGTCGCCGAGGGCAAGGGTAAGTTGCGGTTCTTATTGGCCCCAAGGATCGAGGCGGAATAGCTTCATCAGCCCTAACGATTAAATGCGATGGCATCAAATTATTCCAGAATGGACTGTCGGTGAGGCTGGACCTTGATCGCTCTAGAGTATGTAGCAACGCTAGACCCATTTGGAGAGGAGGCAAAGAATCTGGTGGAGACGTCACCCTCGCTGGATTCGATGCCGCAGGAAGTAGTCGATCGAGCCATCGCGCGCGTGAAATGGTCGAGCAGGGAAATGGTGGTTGAGTCTGATATCGAGGCAGTTCGAGCTGAAGTGCTCTCCTTTTACCTCATGTGTCAGGGCGTGGCCGCGGTTTCCTACCCCTACTCGCGCGAAGCCCGCCTGATAAGTGATATGACTAAGAACACGATCAAGTATCGCATGTACGACCTCTTCAAGCGCGGGCATGGGAATTTGTGTTTGGAAGTGGTTAAGCGTTCGATTAAGCTCGTTGAGCTGGAGGGGGGAGATGGGATCAAGCTTGGTAGTATAGAGATCCCGCGGGAGGATCTCTACAAGATACGTGACCGACGCCTCGCGGAGGACGGCATAGAGACCATAGACGATCGCCTACTCCCGCAGTATTTGCCTAGATATGCGGTGCGCTGGACAGATCTGGCCCCCTTACTCAGACATCGACGCGCCGAGCTGACGAAGTTCTATCTGGTGAACGGCAGGGCGGTGATCACACCTCGCGATCTCTGGGATCTCTTTTCGGCCTTCATAGCCGTTCGAACAGAGGAATACGTGACATCGGTATACGAGCGCTTCTCTGACGTTGGGGCGCCACCCAAGCGGCTTACCGAAGTTGGTGAGCACATTTCCTCGCTTTTGCCTCCGGAACTCGAGCTTCGCGAGAGGTTTGCGCGCGTGCCGGGAGGAAAGCTTCGCCCGGAGTTATTCCCACCTTGCGTGAAAATAGCTATGGGCGGGGTCGGTTCAGGGGTGAGGAACTACGCGATCACCGTTTTGCTGACTTCGTTTCTCTCTTACGCGCGCGTTTCTCCCTCGGGCAGGGTCGCCACCCGAATTGGTGATTTCATCAAGGACATTTCGGTCGTTCGGGATGAGATCGCAGCTCCAATTTTTGAGGCGGCCGAGCGATGCAAACCTCCGTTTTTCAAGGATCAACCCCAAGAAAAGGCGAACATTTACTACCATCTCGGATTCGGCATGACGACTGAGCCCCGCCTGGATGGCAGCGGAAAATCGAAGTGGTATCGTTGTCCGAATTGCTCGAAAATAGCGATGTCGGCCGCGCCGCTCTGCGACCCAGACGAATTTTGTCGTGATCGTAAGATAAAGAATCCACTCACTTATTATTTTAGAAAATTATCCGAGGAGAGGTCAGGCGCAGGTGGGTAAATGAAAATGCGTGAAGCAACCCCAGAGGAGCGAAAGCGTTTTTACACGGAAGAGTGGAACAAGCGCGAGGTACCCTATTTCATCCTTCACACCCTCTCCTTTCGTGAATTCGGGTTCGATCTGGATGGCACGGGGCCAAGCGATCGGTACCATCCGTTTACGACCGTTGAGCAATTGATGGAGTATTTACAGAACAAGGCACCTTACTCCGTGTTCGCCAGCGTTGCACTTTACGAGCAGCCGTCGATGCGGAAGGGGTGGATGAAATCCGAGCTCGCTTTTGATATCGATGCGAAGGATCTCCCTCTGAAAAGTTGTGGTTGTACATCCGGGAACGTTTGTGAACGATGCATCGATGAGGCTCGTCGAATCGCGATGGAGTTCGCCGAGACCATGAGTACGGATTTGGGATTGCGTAACATAGTATTTTCATATTCGGGTCGCGGCTTTCACATCCGAGTGATTGACGATGCAATAATGACACTGGAGCAAACCGAGCGGACCCAAGTTGTCGAGTACATCACCGGCAGCGTGATCCCTACCGATGTCACAATGGCGCTTGGATATTCTCAAGTCTTTCGGGAGCGCCTCGCGCGGACCTTTGAGGGATTAAACGAACAGCGGCTTTCGGAAGCTCGCGGGCTAAGAAAATCCATGATCCAAAAACTCGTGGCGGAGAAGGAACGAGCCTTAGAGGCAATACGCAGGGGAAGATTGGATGAGCTTTCCACGCTCGGGGGGCTTGGCCCAAAGACCTTTCGGCAATTCTTGGATTTTTTGGTTAGGCTGAATTCGGAGTGCACCGATGGGAAGGTCACGATTGACACAAAGCGCATCTTGCGTTTACCCTCGAGCCTACACTCCGGGGTGAGCATGAAATGCATGCTCGTGCGGGATATGGAGCGTTTCAAGCTGGAGGACGCAATCCCAAAATTTGTACGTGAGCGTGAGAGCTGATGGTTGAATTTTCGTATGATGACGTGAAGCAGGTGTGGTTGGCGGAAAAAACTTCGCGCGAGCTCATGGAGATTCCAGAGGAATTCTACCAAAATGTAGCTAAGTACGCGGCGCAGCTGAATCTCGAGCTCAAGCGCAGCGAACCCCTGCGAGGGGAGCTGCTGCGAGAGGAGCTCCAAAATGTGTTTCAAATGGTACAGGAGATCTACCTCTCCCGCACGCTCAAGGCCATCGATGAGGTAGCTCAGGGAAGACTGCCGGATTCCTTGCTGGAGCGCGAGCGCTATACGTTTAACGAGATAAGGCAGAGCTTGGAGAAACTTTGCGCCGATCTCATCTCCCCAACGATTACTGGGAGTGTGGAACTCGCGGCGCCTCGCGAGATAACGAATGTTTTATTGATTATGCAGGCCGAGGTTCCAACCATAGTCGGTGATGACCTCCGGCAATACGGACCGTTCAAGAGGGGCGAGATAGCCAGCCTACCGAAACGCAGCGCCGAGCTCATGGTGAAGCATGGTCTCGCGAGAAAAATTGAGGTCAAGGTTTAGTCGGCGATACCTTTTTTGGGGGAGAGGCTGAAATTTAAGGGATTACATGAAAGTCCCAAAAAAGCTTCACACCTATTGCCCGTCCTGTAGAAAGCACACCGAGCACAGGGTATCCCAGCTAAAGAAGCGCTCCCCGCGCCGGATGAGTTGGGGGCAGCGCCAGTTCGCGCGCGTCACGGCGGGGTACGGCAGCCAGCCTAGATCCGAGCAGAAGAAATTTGCGAAGACAACGAAGAAGGTAGTCCTGATGCTCAAGTGCAGCGTCTGCGGGAAGTCCCACCCCCGCCACGGTTTCAGGGCGAAAAGTGTGAAGTTTGGGGAATAGGTGAGAAAATGCAGGAAAAACAGCGCTCGAGGTTCTTGAGGGTCAGATGTAGTGATTGCGAGAATGAACAGGTGGTGTACAGTCATGTTAGCTCTATCGTCAAATGCAAGGTGTGTGGCAAGACGCTCGCGGTGCCGCGTGGGGGAAAAGCGGAGATAAAGACCACGATTCTTGGTGTGGTGGAGTGAAGGGGGCGTTTAGTTGGTAAGGCGTAAGTCCGAGTGGCCAACAATTGATGAGTTCGTCATGTGCACGGTGACAAAGGTCTTCAACCAAGGCGCATTCATGAAGCTCGATGAGTACGGTGGAGAAGAGGGAATGGTTCATATATCTGAGGTCGCTTCGGGCTGGATCAAAAACATTCGTGATTACGTTCGAGAGGGGCAAAAAGCGGTGTGCAAGGTTTTGGCTGTGGACCCAAAACGAAAACACATCGATCTCTCGCTTCGCAGGGTCAAGGACAGCGAGCGTCGGTGGAAGGTACAGCAGTTGAAACGGGAGCAGAGGGCTGAGAAGCTCCTTGAGCTGGCGGCGGGCAAGCTTGGAAAAAGTCTCGACGAAGCCTACGAGGAGGTGGGCTTTACGTTGCAAGACAAATTTGGTGATCTTTACTCGGCGCTCGAGTCAGCTGCGAAGGACAAGAGCACCCTGATCGATGTGGTCAAGGACCAGCGCTGGGCGGAAGTACTCAGCGATATCGCGGCCTCAAAGGTCGAACCACCGTCTTATAATGTCGTTGGTTACCTCGACTTGAGTTGCCCTTCCCCCAATGGTGTCGAGGTGATAAAATCAGCCATGATAGATGCCCGCGACTCCACGAAAGAAAATGAGATTGATGTAGAGTTTTACTACGTGGGTTCACCGCGATATCGCATCGAGGTTATTGCTCCCTCATACAAAGTAGCTGAGAGCGTAATGCAGAAGGCAGTTAATGGAGCAATCGCAGCCGTGAAAAAGGCAGGTGGGAAAGGAGAATTTCACAGGACGGGATAGCGATGAAATTAAAAAAGTGTAAGTCGTGTGGCGCGTATACGTTCAAGAATGTGTGTCCAAGTTGTGGGGGGCAGGCGATCTCACCCCACCCACCCAAATTCTCCCCGCTCGACCCATACGGCAAATACCGGCGCATGCTGAAAAAGCAGGCTGGGAAGGTGTGAAAATGGAAAAGACGACGGTCAACGTCCTCTCGAAGCCTAAGCTAAAGGCACCGGTTTTGATCGAGGGCTTGCCAGGTATGGGATATGTTGGAAAGTTGGCGGCGGAGCACTTGCTGGAGGAGCTTCACGCCAAGAAATTTGCTGAACTTTGCTCGCCCCACTTTCCTCATCACGTAGTAGTTGAAGCGAACGGCACGCTAAGGCCGCTGAGGAACGAATTTTACTGGGCACGTACCGACGGCAAAGATGTTGTAATTTTGGTCGGGGATGTACAGCCAATATCCTCGGAGGGACACTATGAGGTCGTCAAGAGCATCCTTGATTTTGTCGAGCAGTTTAATGTGAAGCAGCTCTTCACCCTCGGCGGGTATGCAACGGGTAAGTATTCGAGGGCGAAGCCGAGAGTTGTGGGGGTGGGCGACCCCGCGCTTCTGAAGGAGTTCCGCACGCACGGCGTCGTGGTGGAGGAGGGCGGGGGGCCGATAATTGGTGCTGCTGGTCTGCTACTGGGGCTTGGAAGGCTGCGCGGGCTGCGCGGGATATGTTTACTTGGTGAAACCCACGGAATGATGGTAGATCACCGCGCTGCGCAGGCGGTACTCGAGGTACTCGTTGGCGTGTTGGGTATAAGGGTAGATATGGGTGCCCTCGAACGTCGTGCGAAGGAAACGGAGCGTACGCTCGATCGGATACGAAGGGAGGTGGAGTTCCGCACGCGTAGGGAGCGACGGCGCGAAGAGGAAGAGGCTTGGTACATCGGGTAGAATTGTTATTCTATAGATAATCGAAGTTTGTAGTACGATGGTGGCAATAGTTGTAAACGTTGGCTCCGTGAAGAGAAGGGAACGATCAGAAAGTCTGGAGGCCATTGTTGTATTTTTTGCACCTTTGCTCTTTGTGGTCCCTCTCTATTTGTTGGATTTCCTCGCAGAAGTTCCGGCCGCTTATGCCACATTCGGATTTTACATTGTATGTTCTATTATGCTGACTAAATATCGTAGAAGATCGCTGGCGGAAATTGGATTAACACGCAAGGGGTTCTTCCCCAGCTTCGGGTACTCTGGGATAATTGTCGTGGGCGCATTTTTGAGCAGATTTGTATTTGGTGAGCTGGCGCTTTCACCAGACATAACCCCTCTGGTGGTCGCTGAGCGCGGTTTGTACAATTTCGTATTCAGCGGGTTTGGGCAAGAAATCTTATTCAGGGGACTTATCTTGTTCTCCTTTTTGAGGTGGAAAGGTTGGAGAGCTGCATTGCTCATCTCATCCGTGCTATTCGGGTTGGTGCACGTATACTCGGGGCTCGGAGGCATGATAGCCACTAGCGCTGTAGGAGCGTATTGGGGATGGGTAGCGTTAAAGACCAGAAATATAGTTGGAATCGCTTTAATTCACGGTTCGTTTAACTTCCTTTTTGACTTCCTCATGATGTAACAGAAAGGTGGCAAGCCTCCGTTAGGCAATTAATCATCGTTACTTAAATTCACTTGAATTTTTGATGATACATTACACAATTATTTTATCTTGGTGTGCGGTGTTTTAAACAGGAAGTTGTCAACGTCAGATAGGTGACCAATTGCCTGAGTTCCAAACCTACCCTGCTGACCTACATATACATTCCAAATACTCGGGTGCAACTTCCACGAGGATGGTTCTGGACACTATCG
>CAYSRF010000009.1:0-19171 GCA_964433595.1 Hadarchaeota archaeon (SeqCode)
CATTCATCTGCTCGCTCGCGGTCGGGGTGATTCGCTACGGCAAGATGTTAAAAGGCCTAACTTTCGCCGTGCCCTTTATGATAGTTTCGGCAATCGTCTTCTATGTTGCCCAGAATATCATTGGAGGCATTGCGCCAGTTTAGCGTTCCATGTCGAGTTCCTGTAGGTCCTTATAGATTGTATCGCGCGAAACGCCGAAGCTCTTGGCCACTTGTGCAAGGTTGATCGCTTTCGAATCATTGCCGAGTAATCGAAGTACCACCGCTAGGCGTTCTCTACGTTCCCCCAAACTGAGCTTACTAACTTTTTTGGGCACCTCCTCATTCACCGCAACGATGAGCGTGGCATAGGTGCGCTTTGGTAAAGGAGGGGTGATGAACTTCAGGTAGAACCCGACGATCTCCCCGCGTAGTTTCGCTAACCGTGCATTTATTTTCTCTTGGGCGCGACGAAGGGCAACCGCCTCACTACCGCCGACTTCATTCACCCAGAGGATGCATTTTGGCCTAACATCACTTTCGTCTATCACCAAGGCTATGCGCGCAATCCCCCCAGTCAAACCTGAGCTGACGCGCACCTCCATTCGGGTTATGCATCCCTGCATTTTCGCAAGCTTCTCGTTAAGTTCAGTTGCGGCTCGCTTGAGAGCCTTTTGCACGTTTGTAGCTCGTCGGACGCAGCTCAGAACTTGCAAGTTTATCAAAATAAGTTGGACGGTAGGTGCTTTTAAGGTTTGTCTACAAAAATGTCGACTTTTACTCAGAAATGTGGAGGCATCTTTATAACCCCAATTTAAGAAGATTCCCATAAAGAGGTGAAAAAAATGAGGTTGTCTAAAAAGGGTCAAGGCGCTACCGAGTACCTGTTGATGCTAGCCGCGGTGTTAGTCATCGTCGCAATTGCAGTTTACTACGTTACTACTTCTACTGGTGCACCGTCGATCATCGCCAGCGTGAAACTCAATTCGACAGACAATACAGTTCAGATCCGGGGAGAAACCGGATGCACTGTTGTTGCAAACTGGAGCTTTAGCTATAAGGGTGGCACCGTTACTGATTGGCAATCTGGATCAGGTGCGATAGGTCCGGGTGATAACATTACGTTAACAGAGTTAACCACCAATGTTTCAGTGGGAAACACGGTAACGATAAAATACGACACTACAACTAAAAGTGCGACTATCAATGACGCCGATCAATGGGTAGGACTGACCTAGTCGAGGGTATTGGTTAGCCCAAGACAGAACAGCGGAGCGATGCTAGCATCTTTTTTTTATTTTTTTATTTAACGCAGAAAGGTTAGGTATTCTATCGAAGAGGAGCATAAATATAAACAACACAAACATTTCAATGTATGGGGTGCCAAAGTGGAAGAACGTTCACAAGGGGCAACCGAGTACTTGCTGATGCTAGGGGCCGTGCTGGCACTCGTAGCCGGTATAGTTGCTTCTATCTTCCTCACCTCTCAAACCTTGGGTTCAAACGTCGGCGGCCAAATCGACAACGTGATGGATAATGTAGTCATCCCAAGCCTCGTTGGGGCACTTTTCTAAACAGGTGCCTAATAGCTAAGTGAATCGATCAAAAGAAAAGAGATCATTTGTAGAGTGGATGGGCTTTCTTGAGCCGTTCACGTGTGAAGCTTTCCGCATTTTGAGTATTTCATCGATGTTGCGGACTACTTGGACTTCCCCAAGATCGCTCTTACCTTTGCCCCTCGGAGCCCCAGCATCGGCCGCTCCACGCTGATTTTTACCAAGTCCCCTCTCTTGATTTTGGCGAAGCTCTCCACCACGTACAGGCCCGACTTCACGTTGCTGCAGATGTCGTAGCTTACTCTGACCACCGCCCGCTTGCCCCGAAATTCTTCAACCGTGCCGTAGGTGAAGTTTCGGCCGTATTTGAGCCTGAATGCCGCAAATGCCACGAACACGAATCCCATCGCTGCCAACGGGGGAATGAGTGCTAGGTGGAGTGCCTCGATTGAGAACTCGATAGGGGAGTGTCGGAATACCAGCACAAAGACCCAGGCGATGGCCACACACATGATCACGAAGCTTCGGTAGGCGGGATAGTCTCGCTTGAATGCATGCTTAAGCTGGGTTGCCGTCAAGTAGACTAGGTAAGCACTCAACGCAAGAAGCAGGGAGGTGAAGATAAAAATTTCTGCAGGCAACAACGCGATGTAGATTACCGCAGCCACGAAGAACGAGAGAATCGCCAGCTGCGTCTTGAGCATCACGTACTCGGGCCATCCCGCATGGCGCCGCTCAAAGAAACCCTGAAACATTTTTGGTACGGGCCTTCGTCTCTGCGGAACCTTTTTCTTTACCTTCGGCGCCCTGCGTTTCAGCTTGCTTGGGAGCTTCCCGACCCCTAGAACCGCGTCACCGACCCTGCGGAAGAAATCGGTTGTTTTGGAACTTTTGCGCGGCATTTTCTTCACCAAATATCGAGCTCTTCCTACCCTAAATCCACCGTCGACAAGTACTGCACGGCGCCCCTCGGGTCTCTAACGTTAATGAACACTCTAAGTTGTATCACGCCTTCCACCTCGGTGTTCTCCCCAACATGGGCCTGCTCAAAACCACCGACCCCATCCCAAAGCGGTTGGTCTGAATAATAAACATCCGAGTGATCGATGCCGCCGTACTCCACGATAGTTATTCGGAGATTTTCACCGAGTTTTTCGACAAACAAAACGGGCTCATCATAATTTGGTTCTCCGCCGCCCCAGAAAGCTTCATTTTTATCCTCGAAGTAGTAGGACCAATTCTCCCCAGGAGCGTTCTCAATAATATTACAGTACTGTGTTCCGGCGCGATGATTTTCTCCGGTGCTTATGACATGAATCCACAACATCCAACTAGGCGTGATATCCACGAGCAACCCGGTGGCTGCACGGTAGTTGTCAGCGAGCTTACTAAGCGTAATGCCGGCATTGTCAATTAGTAGGCTCTCACCCCACAAATCCTCGACCACGCGCTCGATATCTTTCACAGTATAGAACACCTTGTCAGCGGAGGCCTGCAGCGCGGTCGCTTCTCCACCCATCTCGATGATTGTAAAGCAGGAGGCCGCCAGCAGCATAGCCGGTAACACGAGCAGGAGCGCGATTCCGCTCAGCACGAATCCACGTTGGTCCCGCCTCAGTTTCATATTCCCGGCCCCCGCCACACGTAGAGGGTGATGGAATCAAATATGTTCTCAGGTGGGACGCCCCTAACGTACGTCCTGAAGTAGTAGTCGTGGACGCCGCCGCCACCCACCGACCAACTCCCGCCGCTATCGCCACTCTTCCAGACATGCCCTTCCAGATATATATCGCTTGGCTTGTACTCAGCCCACTTGTACTTGCCCTCGTCCCCGACATCCTCTGGCTCATGCAGAACGATGGAGTAATAGACGCCGGCAGTTACTGAAGCCGGTGAGGTGAAGGTAAACTCATATTCCTGACCCGTCTCGGAAGTGACGTCGCTCGTGGTCATACTGGCTAAGACGGTGCTCCCCGGTGGGTCGTCGGCTCCAGCACAATCCCTGATCTCGATAGTTAACACTCCTGGGTTTTTCTCTTTCTTTAGGTAGAGGGCAACCTTAGTGAGTGCCCCCGTCAGACCAGCAACAAAGGTTTGAGCTTGCCACGTCTTGTCTTTAATCTCGTGCCACTCACCCTCCGAGCGGTTGGGGTTGTCTTGGTCGAGCTGGTGGAGGAACGCTGAAACACGGGCTGCAACGGCGATTTCCTCGGCATTTATGAATTTACTATACCACTCATCGTGATTTCCAGCGCTTGGGTAAACGTTATCTAGGCGAGGATTGCTTTCGTTTCCTACTAGAAACCTAAACTGTACTTCACCTGGCAAGATTTTTCGTAGCTCATTTTCGGCAAGGTTCTCAGCCCAAGAGTTTTTCCCTTCAACGAGCAAGTTTATGATGTTGTCTAGCGTGCCCGTAAGCTGCATTACCTCGAGCGCATCGTTGGCATGACGTTCCAAGCGCAGATATCCGTGCTGCCCATAGATGAGCTCAGGGCTGCTCACGTGAACTACTCCCGCCATCACGATCATCACAACTAGCATCGCTAGCGTCGCGTCGAGGCTGAAGATGAATCCCCTTCGGTCCCTTCGAAAACTCATGGATTTACCTCCACAGCTTCACCTCGAGCGTTGCGAATTCAGGCAGCAGCACCCAATCGGATGGGGAACACCTCGGGAGTGCTGTAACAAATAAATCAGCCAAGTTTCCCATGCCTGAGACCCTAACCCACAGGTAGTTTATGCCTTCGTGTAAGGGGACAGGAATATCGTCATCCTCCCCATGATACCGCGGCTTGTAAATTGGGGGTTTCATTTCAGGGTAGTGATAATCGAAATTTTCAAACTCTTCGTCGGGATCATGATTTACCCAAATCCAAACTGTAGGCTTACCTGGTTCAGCCGGTCTTACTGTAATATACCAATCGCGGCTGTCGAGTTCCCCTGGACGTACGGTAAACTCCAAGTAATACATTGGAGGTCCCGTGACGTGCAACATCCCCCTGATCTCTCCACTGATGTCCACCTCCCCTATGGCGACCAAACGTTTTACGACTACCACTTCTAGAGAGTTTTCGACTCCAGATGTGGTTTTGACATCCCATCGCGGGTAAACAGGCGGGCACAAGTTTTCACCTGTGTTTTCATCGATTAGCCGGATCTCGAAATTCTCGGAGTTGTTAAAGAGGCCCTTTACCGCCTGCGCCGCATTTGTCTTGGTATCCCAATTTTCGCTGGCAGATAGGCGTCTAAGATTTTCGAACTTCCTAATCGAAAAGCTGTTTTGGGTCAATGCTAGACCCAGCGTTTCTAAGTCTTCGACATTGTCTTCCCAGTTCGAGGGCCTACCAGCCGTCTTCACGAGCACATCCGCGGCATCGTTCACTGTGCGCTCGAGCGAATATCGGAGCGCGTACCCCTCAGTCTGCCTGCGCGCCTGCTCAAGCGCCAGCCCGGAGTAGCTCACCACAAGCACCATCAGAGTAAGCGCAAAGAACATGTCGAGAGTGAAAATTTGTCCTCGCTCCTTCATTTCGTCACCCTCCTTATCTCTACCGCCACATCGTAGGTGTAGTATCTGGTCTTGACGGGCTGTGCAGTTTCAGGGAGGGAGCCTGTTATAGCGTTGCGAACGTGTTTGAGTGCTTCCACCCTGATGTTGTCCGAGATGGCCTGGTTATCCGGTGGTGGCCCGCCCCTTACCGTGACATAAATCGTTATGGTACCAGCGTCAAAGTCAAGCTGTTCGATATCAATTGCACACCCGTACTCAGCATCCAAGGCGGCGATCGCATTTTCCGCTCCAGCACGAGCTGCCGACATCACGACTGCCGTTTCGTTGCTCCCGGCACCCAGATAGAGGAGCGATGTCACCGCCACAAGGATCGCCCCAATGAGGATCAACATCTCCGCGCTGGATTGGCCCCTCATGTGTTCACGACCCTTATGGTGTTTTCATCCACCCAGTACACCAGAATTGTATTTTCCAGATTTTTCCACCCCAGCACGAAATTCTCAACGTTTTTGCAGACGACCCCAACACCAACAGTTCCCCAAGCTGAATTCTCCACGAGGATCTGCCGCGTGGTGTTGTCGAAATTAATCTGGTAGAAGTAGCTCCCTATTTTCGAGGGCAGGTCCACGCGGAGCTCGAAGTCTGATCCGTTCGCATAAACTGTATTTATAGCCGCCGCGAGTTCTTCACCAATCATTTTTGCCTC
This sequence comes from Hadarchaeota archaeon (SeqCode), assembly GCA_964433595.1. Taxonomy (GTDB): domain Archaea; phylum Hadarchaeota; class Hadarchaeia; order Hadarchaeales; family Hadarchaeaceae; genus DG-33. The sequence continues at coordinate 5,755 of CAYSRF010000009.1, forward strand.
TAATCTGGCCCCCATCAGCTCGGCCGCTTGTTTTCGACCCTCGTAGATGTTCAAAAATGAAGCCGAGACCATTAGGAGGAGCGTCACAGCGAACAACGCGTCGATCGAGAAAAATCCTCTGTTGTTGGACCTCATCATCCTACCTCCCGCGCGGCCTGACGTAGATGTAAATTTTCTTGTCAATGAGGGCACTACTATCTACGTTTTCTCGTATGCTGTTGCTCTCAGGCCACTCCACGATTATCGCGTAAGTACCAGCGGGAATGCCCGAAAGTGAGTGGTAGTTGTCAATTTCGTATCGCAAGTTGTCCTCCACATTTTCGCTACCCGTGGAAGTTTCGACTATTATTCTGAGTTTGTTCTTAGCGTTATCGAGCTGCAGGGCCCAGCTTCTGTCCATCTGGAAACTGACGCTCTTCACCGCCCCTTGCCCGTTCGCGTACACAGAGTTTATCGCCCCAGCAATCGCATCGGCGGCGGATCTAGCTTGGGAGAGATATAAGGTGTCTCTCCCAGCCTCCTGCGCAGGGTTTATCATCTGCCCGAACGTGACCGCAGCGAATATCACCAACACCGCCGAAAAGATGAGCAGATATTCGACGGCTGATTGCCCCCGCATCTCAAACACTCTCGATTATTTCATCCGAGATTAGGATTCGCCTCGGTAATGCATAGCTGACATCGTAACTGTAGCTCAATGTCGTGCGGTGGTGGACCCGGAAATTTGGACTTATCAGAATGGAACCGGAAACCACCACATAGTTCTCACCCGCATAGGTCTCACTCGGCAGAATCGTGTTGATTTGTACCACGTTATCACGTTCGAAGTTCAACTCTATTTCAACATACACACGATTTTCTGCTCCATCAACAAAGGAAACCGAAGCAACGCCTTTCGGCAGCCAGTACTCAACCGTCTGCTTTGAACCAACTCCAGTTGCGTAAACTGTATTGAGAGCATTTGCTATCATGTTTGCGGCCTCACGCGCATCCGCAAGCTTTGAGACTTTCTCGGCATCGGCGCGCGCCTGATTGTACATCGGCATCGTGATTGTGGCGAGGATTATAAGCAATCCCGAGATCACGACGAGAAACTCGATGCTGAGCTGGCCCCTCACTTTGACCACATTGAAAATTTTGTCGCGGCAGTATTAACTTTTCTCTTGGCGCTGATCAAAAAATCACGAAATCAGCTAGGTTTTGCTAGGGTGAGCTTGTAGACAACAGAATTTAAGTTATCCGGGCAAATCAATATCTGGTTCAATGGCGCGCATTATAGTGATCGCATCCGGTAAAGGTGGGACTGGTAAGACCACCACGGTTGCAAACTTGGGCACGGCACTCGCACAACTCGGTGCAAAAACCATCGCCCTAGACGCCGACGTGACCATGGCGAACTTGGGGCTGGTGCTCAGTCTCGAAGGAAAAAAAATAACGTTACATGAGGTGCTCTCGGGTAAGAAAAAGGCCAAGCAAGCGGTTTACGAAGGTCCAGCTGGCTTGAAGGTCGTGCCATGCGGGATGTCGCTGGAAGGGGCTCAAGGGGTCAGACTCGAGCGCCTAAAAAAAGTGGTATTAGACCTCGCAGTTAATGCAGATCTCTTGTTTGTCGATAGCCCATCTGGGATAGGACATGATTTGATAACCGCGCTGGCCGCTGCTCGAGAAGCCATTTTTGTGGTAACTCCAGATTTTTCCTCTATTTTAGAAGCCATGAAGATAAAACACGTTGCGGAGCGCCTTAATGTAAGACTACTTGGGTTGGTAATTAACCGCGCAAGCGGAGAGCGCACAGATCTCCCTCAAGAGGAGATAGAATCAATCATGGAGCTACCCGTGCTCGGAACTGTTCCTGAAGATATCGAGGTCAAGCGTGCAGCAGCTCTCGGTGAACCTGTGGTCGCGCGTTCGCCGAGAGCATCAGCCGCGAAAGCATTCAAAAAATTGGCCGCGACACTTCTCAAATCAAAGGGTTCACATGGTGTGAGTGGTGAAGCCAAAGAATAATTCTATAGGTAACCCATATCGGATTTCCGAAAGATACTTTCTCTTGCACCCTGCGACGTGACTCGATAAACTTTAAATTTAAGCAGTTGATTATAAATCATGCCAAAGAAACGTCCACGAGTCATGCCAAAGAAACGTCCACGAGTTAAAAGCGTGACGGATATAAAGCGGGAGCTGGAAACGATGGAGCGAGAACTTCGTCACATCACAGAGTTCCAGTGGATCTACGCAAAACGGATGTTAAAATTTGGCTTTGCTTCCTGGATCTTCGGATTGTCCTCGTTTTTCCTTGTCTTGATCATTCGTGATCCGGAACTACTCAGCAAATCACCCTTAGCGTCCCCCCTTTTGGTAATTGCTGCTGCGGTCCCAGTCGTGATAACAGCCTTAGCCGTGCGCAAGTTTAATGCGAGAATCAAGCGTTTGGAGCGCATCCGAAAGGTGTTGCTAACAGAGTATGAGAGGGCAATCCTGAAGCGTGCCGGTAGTCTTATTAATAAAAAGTGATCATCCAGTAGATTTTTTGGCTCTCATTTCCACGAGCTTTCTGGCTAATGCCTTGATGGCCTTTAAAGCAGGCGACTTTGGGCTTACTTCGCCCGCGATTTTTCCTAAGTTTAAAGCTTTCTTGATGTTCACATCCTCGGGTACCTCCGTGAGAACTGGCAGGTTGAGTAGATGCCCGATTTCCGAGCTTTTGAGTTCAAACTCTTCTCGAAGTACACGGTTGACGATGACACCAACGGGCTTCAAACCCAAAAATTCCGCTATCAAGCGGGTTTTCATCATGTTTGAAACTGATGCAATTTCGGGAAGGGTGACCAACAACACTTCCCGCCCCGCGCGGAGTGCCGCAACTGTTTCGTGCCGCAACCCTCCAGGAGCATCGATGAGCAAAAACTCCGCTTTTATCGGCAGCTCGCTCAACACCTCCGGTAAACGGTGGGGCAATGCTTTGTTCACTTGATCGAGCGTGACCCCGGCAGGTATTATTTTTAGACCAGAGGGGCCTCGGTAGATGGCATCAGCCAGTGAGATCTCGCCAGCGAGCACATCATTCAAGGTATAAGGTACTTTCTCGAGTTTGAACATCGATCCGAGGTTTGGGGTCGTCAAGCTGGCGTCCAAGATCACGGTCGTTTTACCCATTTTGGCGATCAAAAGGCCAAGATTCGCCGTTAGAGTGCTACGCCCGACGCCCCCCTTACCAGATGCAAGCACGATTCGGCGCACGTGACGGCCCCAACAGACATTAGCTCACTCGATTAAAATAATGCTCTATGAATTTGTTGGTAAATCAAGAGATTGTTTATGGGCACGATAATCCCTCAGAAATATTAAACAGTTTCAAGTCCGCCCTCGACGGTGAAAATTTTTACGTTTTTCAATCCTTCTCGCTTTGCTGCATGTGCTAGCTCTAGCAAGCGCTCGCGGTTGGGCATAGAGAGTTTTTGGAAGCTCGGGTTGAAGGTGCACTGGTTGCGGAACTGTTGGAGGCGCAAACAATCAACGCCTTTAACGTCATTCGCTATCCGCGCGATGATTCTCTCGTCGTCATTCAGCGTCGGCACCACCGTGGTACGCGCTTCGACCTCGGCTTTCGAACTGATTGCGAGTTCGAGGCTTTTTTTAATTTTGTCAGTTAGGTCGGTCACCCGCGTTTGACCAGTTACTCGGGCATAGAGTTTTGGATCGCTCAGAGGTGCCTTAACGTCGATTGCGACGAAATCTAGGCAAGGCAACAAACGCTCAAGCACTTGAGGATCGCTCCCGTTTGTTTCTATAGCGCAGTAAAATCCGAGTCCTTTCGCGCTTTTCAAAAGCTCCAAGCAAGCTTCGGGCTGGAGGAGCGGCTCCCCTCCTGTGACCACAAGCGTGTCGACGATAGGCCCGAGCCCCTTGATGTGCTCGATGACCTCATCAGTATCGGCGTCCTTCCCATCACTCGGGCTGATGCCCTCAACATTCTGGCACCAAGGACAGCGCAGGTCACAACCCTGAAAGAAGACGACTGTAACTAGTTTTCCTGGCCAGTCGACGGTGCTTAGGTTAGTGATGCCCATCAAGCGGAACTTCAAGTACTAGATCTCCTTCATGCTAACTTTCTCGTCGTACTCAAGGCGATCGTAGAACTCTTCCTGCTTCCCAACGTGCCAGTTTTGGACGGGGCGGAAGTACCCCACGATGCGCGAGTAGACTTCGGCAGGTTTTCCGCAGCGCGGGCACTTGAAGTGCGCCCCTCGCAAATATCCATGTTCCATGCAGATGCTGAAAGTGGGAGTTATTGTGTAGTAGGGCAGCCTAAAGTTCTCTGCTATTCTCCGGACGAGCACTTTACAGCCCTCGGCGCTGCTCACCGCTTCCCCCAAGAAGCTGTGGAAGACCGTGCCACCGTTGTAGAGCACTTGCAAGTCATCCTGATGGCGAAGGGCCTCGACAAGATTGTTTGTGTAACCAACTGGCAAATTCGTTGAGTTGGTGTAATATGGCACCTTCTTTCCAGAGGTGATAATTTTGGGGTAGTGTTTTTTGTCGAGTCTAGCTAAGCGATGACTTGTTCCCTCGGCCGGTGTCGCTTCTAGGTTGTAGATGTTGCCTGTCTCCTCTTGAAACTCGAGCAATTTCTTTCGCATGAACTTTAGCACTTTAATCGAGAACTCCTTTCCCACCTTTGTTTCAATACCCTCCCCGAGGAAGTTTCGGCAGGCTTCGTGCATGCCAACCAATCCAATCGTCGAAAAGTGAAACTTGAGTGTGCCCAAGTAGCGCGCAGAAAATGGTAGCAGCCCACGTTCCATGTTTTTTCCAACAAGCTCCCTCTTTATCTCCAAACTGTCTTTCGCGAGTTCCATCAATCTCCCAAGCCGCTCGAAGAATTTGCCTTCATCTTTTGAGAAGTAACCTAACCGCGGCATATTTACTGTTACCACACCCACGCTCCCTGTTTTTTCAGCATAGCCGAAGAAGCCGCCGTACCTGCGGTGAAGTTCACGCAAATCCAGCTGAAGTCGGCAACACATAGCTCTAACCTCGCGCGGGTTAATGCCGCCTTTTATACAGTTTTGGAAGTAAGGAATACCGAACTTCGCTGTCACCTGGAAGAGCAAGTTGGAAAGCTCGGAGTCCCAGTCAAAATCTTTTGTCACGTTGTAAGTTGGGATTGGGAAGGTGAAAATCCGCCCACGCATGTCGCCGTGAAGCATCACATCTAGGAAAGCTCGGTTGACGAGGTCGGCTTCAGGCTGGAAATCGGCGTAGGTTTCGTCTAGGACTTTGCCACCGTAAATCACCGGTTGCTCCTTCATGTCCTCGGGCACTTTGAGCTCAAGGGCCACGTTGGTGAATGGAGTCTGCCCACCCCAGCGCGATGAAATGTTGAGGTTGTAAATGAACTCCTGCATCGCCTGTTTTACCTGCTTGTAATTCAACCTATCCTCCCGCACAAAGGGCGCAAGATAAATATCGAGTGAATTCACCGCCTGTGCCCCTGCCCACTCGTTCTGAATCGAACCGAGGAAGTTGGAGATTTGGAGGAGAGCTGAGGAGAAGTGCCGTGCTGGTGAGGACTCGGTTCGCCCCCTGACACCGCTGAAACCCTGCAAAAGTAGATCCTTGATGGACCAGCCCGCACAATACCCCACTATTCCAAACGGCACGTTGTGGATGTGAAAATCGCCTTCAATATGGGCCCGAGCTATCTCACGTGGGTAGACCTTTGAGAGTGCATAGCGCGCAACTGTTTCTCCAGCAGCTTGGAGGAAGAGAGACGAGAATGAGTAGGCGACATTTGCGTTCTCTCTGACCCGCCAATCCTGCATCCCGATATAATCATCGACGAATTTCGCTGCATCGATGTACTCGGGCTTGGCTCTGGGTGTGGTGGCCCGGACTTTTCGCCTTTTGGGTTTGGCCTTTTTTGACATCTTGAACTCCCCCCATAAACTTTGGCGTTATCTATTTTAAACGATGTTTAACTCACGTGAGCTTTTTCTGTTTTGCCTCGCTCTCGATGCGCTGCGCCGTCTCCCATGATTTGCGTGCGAACTCAGGAAGCTGACCATGCTCCCGCACCCATCGCTTGAGGAAGGTAATTGTACGGGGATCGGCAGGATAACCCGATCCAAAGAAACCATATTTTTTGTGGAGCTCACTAATAAGTTCATCCCTCCTCACCTTCGCCACAATGGAGGCCGCAGCGACCACGGGGTATTTCACATCAGCTTTCTGTTCAGAGATTACTCTTGTTTTGAAAGGCAAGCGCTCACGTATCCAGTCCCCGAAGCGCTCTGCATTGACATCGGAAGCATCAACGTAAACGATATCAGGTTTCAATTTGGCGATAACTTCTGCCATCGTCTCTGCTTCTAAACGATTGAGTTTGAAGGGGGGTCGCTTTGATTGAACGGCATCGTCTATTCGGGCGGGAGGAAGCTCGACGATTGCATGGGCGAGGGCGGTTTCTTTAATAAGTCGGCAAAGGGTTTCTCTCCTTTTAGGGGAGAGTGTTTTCGAGTCCCTTACTCCCATCGCCCTGAGTTTTTCGATGTCTTTTTCATCAAACAAAACAGCTGCAATGACCAATGGACCTATAACGGGGCCCCTTCCAGCATCATCGACGCCAGCTATCCGCACCATCTGACCACTAAAAACATTTCACAAGTTCTGGTTAAGCGACTTTTGGGGGGTCGCCGAAACTAGTGTGTATTTAGCTATTTGGTATTTGATGAGAGTGTGGTTTGGGACGTATATATGCGCGGATTTTACACCCAACATTAACCCGATCCTCCAATGGACGTATATATATGTCGTCTTGTGCTGAGACCGATATGACGTGTGCATATCCATTCAAGTGCCACTAACAGGTCGATGACGTATATGCGTCTGGATGGTTCTAGATTCCGGTGTTTGTCACCATTTTGACGTATATGCGTCGCGCGTTTTCCCCTTAATAAACAACCCCCACCCAAAGCCTCAGTGGAATAAATAGGCAGAACAATGTGCCAAGACAAAGGATGTGAAAGAGCTTGAAGATAGAAGTTAGAAAATTGATGAACACGACGAAATTGAAATACATTAGTTGCAGCATCTTAGCATTGGTGATCATTGAAACAATTTTTGTTAGTTGCGCGGCCGAACATGAGCCGAAATTCACGCGGCCAACAGCTACTCCGGTTTCAATAGAAAAAAACACTGCCACGATATCTAAAGTCATAGACGGCGATACAGTAGAATTAGAAACGGGGGCAAGAGTTAGGCTACTTGGCATAAATGCGCCAGAAATGGGACAACCATATCACGAAGAAGCCACGGATAGATTAAAAGAGTTGATAGAAAACAAAACTGTAATTTTGGAAAGTGATGTTGAGGATAAAGATCTATATGGAAGATTTTTGAGATACGTATTTTTTAACAACAAGAATATCAATGTGGAAATGGTTGAGGAAGGGTATGCCAATGTTTACGTTATTCCCCCAAATAAAAAATGTGAAAACGAACTGAGAAGAGCGGAAAACGAAGCAAAAACTGCTAATAGAGGGATATGGCAAACTTCTGAAAATTTATCCAAATGCATCGGTATTCTCTACTTCCATTGGAACGCAGAAGGAGACGATCGTTATAACTTAAACGATGAATACGTTGTTTTCAGAAATACTTGTTCCCAACCAATTGACATGACGGACTGGACAGTTAAAGATGGAGCAAATCATTTATACACCTTCCCCAGTTTTGTTTTGGAGGGCTATGCCGAGGTAACACTCTATACAGGATGTGGAACAAATACGAAAACAAGATTGTACTGGTGTAGCTCCGGCCCGATTTGGAACAACAACGGCGACACATTATTTTTAAGGAATGCAAACGGGGAGTTAGTGTTAAGCTATTCATATCAAGGATACGGTTAAAATTTGCTTGCACCTAATTCCGGCCCACCCTGCTTCAACTTTTCAGTTTTCAATTTGCTAACGGCGGGTATATGACATTTGCATTGGTGCAGGGTGAAAGATTTGAACCACCACATGCGGATCTTCATCGATTCCTGCAATCGTTTGTGGATCCCTCATGCAGACACCTTAGCCCTTGGAACCTCTAACGGGTGATAGACGAATATTTTTGCCCCCCTTTATAAGGTTTATAAATTACTTTCGGTGACCTCTCTCTCCCAAAGCGGCTTAAACGTGTTTGGTTCCGGGCATATTTGGGGACAGATGTGGGCGAAAAAGAAATTCACATTTGGGATATTCCTGGTTGGGAGAACTCCATAGTAAAAATCAATGACAATTTCAGAAAGCATGTTTTCAACAAGGCCCAAGAAATGCTAGAAAACTACACAAACGTTTTGGAGTTTTATCGTGAGGCATGCAAAAATCTTAATCTCCGATATGCAAACGGCCATGCATTTTTCAGAAACCTCAAGGGAGGGGGATATATCCGTCTTGGACCCCTGCTTTACATAGCTACGTGGGTGGGCATTGCTAAAAGTGAAGTCGAAGAGAACATCGTAGCTTATAAATGTGGGAATAGCGGAGAGGAAGTCATCAAACCTAAACTCCCCATAAACAGAAATCCAGTTTTCGCTGCTATTTTCGCACATCACATTTTTGACGGTTCCGTGAGCAGAAGAGATAAAGGAACTTATCGTCAAGAAAACTCCATCGCGGCGAAAAGCTTTAGAGAAAAAGTCGAATTTTTGATTGGTGAAGTAAAAAGAAGGAGCGAAGATCCAAACAGTTTTTACATTCCTCGATTTTTAGCCAAGTTGTTTAGGAAAGAATACAGCTGCAGATTTTTTGGCACTTACTCCGCTAGAATTCCGGATACCATACTCAACGGTCCGCGAGCTTCTAAAATGGCAATCTTGGCAGCAGCAATAGTAGATGAAGGCACGATAGATAGCGCTAGTGTAGAAATTTATTTAGCAAATGAAACTCTAATAAATGATGTTAAAAACATTGCGTTGAGCTTAGGTTACGCATGTTCTAAAATTCGAAAATACAGAACCAGGCGTTTATTTTGTTTAAGCATTAGACCGCTTGAAAAACTTTACTCTAACATGACTGCCTTGACCCGTAAGTATCCGCCCCTAAATCTAGCTCACCAACAGGCCATTCTGGAATTTCATATCAGCAGAAGAAAACGGCCGTGGTGGAGAAGAGGCACTGGTGCGACAAAGAAGATGATAATCGAGAAGCTGAAAGTTTGTCCTGCGACTAGTAGAAAGCTGATGCTGGAGTTAGGTGTGAGCAGTGATAGAATTCGTAGGCACTTGAAGGTGTTGGAAGCAGCGGGACCTGTAGAGAAGTGTGGTAAAGCAGGGAATTCTTTTTTATGGCGTTTGTCCAAGCACGCGCTAATGTCAAAAGACCTCGACGCTCTGATAGACGGGATAACTAAAGTTAGCTACAGGCGGAGGAGGGAACGCTCAATTAAGCAAATTCTTGGAGCATTAAGCAATGGACTCGATAACACACGTTTGATCTCCAAGAAAGTGGGACTTCATATATCGACCGTTCAAACATACCTAAAGGAACTTGCTCAAAAAGGAGTCGTAAGTAGGACGGGCAAAAAGAGGAGAGGCTTTGCAAATTATGATGTCTGGAAAATCAATAAATTTGATGACGTAGTTCTTTCATCTCTCGAAGGAGCGGGACATTCCTAATTTGTGACTCACCCAATTCCTCCCAAATAACGCCCTCGGGACGGATGTAGCGTGTTTTGGTGTCAATAAGCCGTGTAGGAGTGGCAATAAAATCTACGGGGATATCGTGAGGAGTCATGGGAATAGCCAAATCTAACACTTGAAGGTCGTGCACAGTCGTTGCTGTTGGTACCTCTCGATCCACCGTCCGGCACTCCCTCGCAATAGCGTACTCGAGGTCTCCCCAGCCTGAGCCCTTGCCTACCCTCCCCCCGCTAAGATCAACTGCAACTGAGCCTTCTACTACCAGGTCAACTTTTAATTTACTGAGGTTGGCTGGCTGCCCATATCTAAATGCACCCGTAATACTGGCCGCCTCCCGAACATTTTCTATCTTCGTCGGATTAAGCAAGATAAACCCCTTTCGGAGCTTTGGGGTTGCCATGAGCAGCTTCTTGCCGTCACGTAGCGCTAGTTCCCGCAGGGCTAATTGTGCAGCGTCTGGATTTATCATTATAAGCCCAGCCGAGCGGTATGCTTCAAGTCCACGAAGTTTTCCAGCCGCTTCCGCGCTCCCCACGAAGTTCGGAATTCGCCCCCGCGCAGGTTTAGGAAAAGCAGCGACGCCCTTAGCTTCGAGCTCCCGCCAGACCAGCTCGCGCAGTGCTTGCTTGTCCATCGAAACCCGAAGCATTAATATAGGCTCCAGCTTTCATTTAGTTTCGGTCGAGGGTGATTGTTATCGCGCGAAGGGAAATTGATGTAAGGCCGATCATCGGCGCGATAGTTGTGTTCGTGATCATAGGTGGGGTTATTTTCGGCATCTATTACTTCGCCATCGCAAAGCCTGCAGCCGAGGAGCTCGAGCAGGCCAAAACTTTAGCCCAAGGTCAGATAAATTCTCTGGCCTCGATAGGAACCAACCAAGCATTGACAGCGGCATCGAGCTATTCGGACCAAGTGCTAGCTGCGGGTTCCAAGAGCGAGGTCGAATCGATTTTGGTAAATGTGACCGCCACAATTCAGCTTGAGCAGAAGCGCAAGGAACTGCTGGGCAAGGTCGACACCGCGGCTAATGGCACTTACTATTCGATAACGGGCACCTCGGGCACGACAGCGGTGCCGGCCCTAGCCACCCTTTTGCAAACCCTTAAACCTGAGATAAATGACGAGCAAACGAAGGAGGAACTCGAAGCATATGAGTTAGAGATAGGCAGTCAAGCGACCTCCACATGGCGAACCCTTCATACTGACATAATCAAAAACATTACGGATAACAGGATAGAAAGGTGGAAAAACTCCCCAGCTTCGGGCGGGTATATATCAAAGGATAATGCGCTCGCATACGTTGCAGAGGAAACTTGGGAAACTCTGCGCAAACTAAAATTTGAAGAGGCCAGCACCGTTGAGGTACCTATTTTGGATACCTTCCAACGAACGCCCACGATTAAACCCGGCTCGATCGTGAATATTTACGTCTACGATATAGGTACTGACAACATGAGTGAACTATGGACGAACGTAACAGTTCGGAACGTGATTTACTCCCAAGCCGACATCGCTACCATTGCTTGGACCCTGACGGACGGGACCGCCACGCACTCTTACTCGGTGAACATGTGGGAGACCATCAAGGCAGCTGCAGCCGGAGATGCAGAGGCAGCAGCCGTCGCTTGGCAGAATTACGGTGCAGATGTCATGGATCGTGCCCGAAGCGCAAATATCGGGAATTACAACGTGTCAGTGATTTACATGGTAGAGGTACCGGACGAGATTGGTGAGAAGATAATACAGTACGAACTGCACATGACTGAAACCAAAGATGTCATCCTAATAGCAACCGTTTAAAGGGCCGATAATTTTTAGCGCGCGGCGTGCAACGGGTCTACGTGGACACATGCCGAACAATTTTCTGATCACGGGACGCCCGGGAAGTGGCAAAACTTCTGTCATCGAGCAAGCGATGTCGATTCTGCGCGAGCGGGGCTTTCGAGCTGGTGGGCTCTACTGCCCGGAGATTCGTGAAGGTGGAGTCCGGGTGGGTTTTAAAATCATCGACATAATGACGGGAGAGGAACGTATCCTAGCTCATGTTCGCCAGCGTGAAGGTCCCCAAGTCAGTAAATACCGCGTTAACGTCGCGAACGTGGACGAGCTCAGTAAGGCGGCGATCGGGCGGGCGCTGCAAGAGGCAGACTTCGTGGTCATCGATGAGATCGCCCCCATGGAGACGTATAGCGAGGGCTTCAAGCGCTCGGTGCTGGATGCGCTCGACTCGCCAAAGCCCTTGCTAGCGGTAATCCATCAACGGACGAGGACGGGTTTCATCGGCGGTGTCAAGGCCCGTGACGACATCAAGATTTTTGAGGTGATGCAGGGTACACGAGCGAGGTTATCCGAGCAACTCACTGAGCTAGTGGCTGAGGCGCTCAGGTGAGGGCGGTGATCGTCAACTTTCGAGGCGGTTTTCGCACGCGCCGCGGTGACGAGGTCATAATTCGCCCGTCGGAAAAGTTTGAAGGTTCGCTCATCGGACGAAAGGTCGCATGGCGCAACTCTCGCTGGGGGAGCAAGGTCATCGGGAAGATCGTTGCCGCTCACGGCGGGACATGCTACCGCGCTCGCTTTCGCTCGGGCTTGCCGGGCTGGGCGGTGGGTGGCACGGTCGAGATTTTATAGTGCCGCTTCTCAAGGGTCTTCGCGACACCCTCAAGCGCTCGGGTGGGCGCTGGCGCGAACTCCCGCTCAATCTCCTCCACGAACCGGCTCGCCGGCGCCCCCAGCTGCCAGAGGTCGACGTAGATTTGGACAAGCGGGGCCACATTCTTCTCGCTCAGGCGCTGAAGGTGCTCGTCAGGAGTCAGCACAAATAAATTCCGCTTTTCCCCTGAGGTGGGTTTGAACGCGCGTTTGATCACATCTACATCAGCGTACACGAAAACCTGCTCATAGTCGGCGGGTGTCGAGCCAAATCTCGCCCGAAAGCCAGAGTATGCGGTGAGGATAGCGCCGCGCGGCAGCTCCGCCTCCAGCTCCTCCACCCTACTCGGGACGAATGTTGTGTAAGCGACATCCTTCCCAAGCTCGCGGGTGATCGCCCAGTAAAGGAGGGCCCGTTTTGGATCGATGAGACGAAACCCCAACGGCTTCCGTTCAATCGCGCCCAGTCCCTCGAGTCGCGCAATGAGGGGATTTATCGTCCCCAGCGAGAGCCCGCATGTCGCCGAGAGTCTTTTCTGGTTGAAGAACCGCTCGCCAGCCCCGTAGAAGCGGTGGAGGATCTCGCGAAGGATTCGGTCGATTTTCCTTATTGGAACCCCGAAACGATTTAGATGGCGTGCTTAAATAGTGTTTCGGGCATTTGCGAAACCCATTAAGTTGCTTATTGTTGTTTCGATAGCGGGCGAAACAATTCCTTTCCCCAAAATTCCCGAAAAGATGTCGGACCGAGGAATCCATAGAGGAGGTGGGAAGCCTTGGCCAAGGGCAGTCTTTCTAAGCTCAAGCTACGTCCAGCCGTGAGGCTACCCTCTTGGAAAGTCTCGCGTTTACTGCAGCACCTTAAGCGCGCGGTTGGCGGGCCACGGTCAAGGCAAGTTGGCAAGCGAGCGGCGAACGAGCTGGCGGTGGAGCGGGTCAAGCTCAAACAGGCTGACTTGAAGGCACCCGATCGGCTGAGGCGCGTTGCGCTCAGGAGATATTGTACAAGTTTCCGCCAACGAAAGAAGGGGGCTAGCACGAAGTGCCCACGGTGTGGTGGGGATGGGGCACGCT
>CAYSRF010000010.1:0-19024 GCA_964433595.1 Hadarchaeota archaeon (SeqCode)
AAGAAGATAACCACGGCTTGGCTCTGCCTTTGGGCCCTCTCCATCTTCTCGATGATTTACCTTGGGGAGCACTACTGGCAAGATGCCCTCGCGGGATGCTTTTACTCAATTGGTCCATACCTCTTGGTCACGAGAGTGATTGGAAAGAGATTAAGATTATAAGTGAACGAACCCGAAAATGACTTGAGCACGATGCCGGAAACAATCGATCCGAAGTTGCTGGAAACACTGATTTGCCCCGTCTGCAAGCGCGACGTTAAGCTTAAAGGCAACGAACTCATCTGCGTTAACTGCGGTCGCCGCTATCCCATTGTGAATGGCATTCCCAACATGCTGCCCGACGAGTTACGTGACTAACCCCCGATCTTAATCGTAACTTTGACTTTAGTGGATGGATCATGCAGTTTCGCCACCAAGGCTCTAGATAAATCCATTGCTGCCTTATCAGCGCCTACGGCAAGCGTTCTGTCACACGTGAACCTGCTCTTTCTGATGACGAGATCTTTGGGGTGCACGAAGGTTAGTAATGGGTGCCCAAATGCACGAACCTCCTCCATCTCGCCTCCCGCTTCGATCGTTATGTTTACCGCTGCACCGGATCTGAGAGTTGATTTCAACTCCCCGCTCAACTCTACTGCCCCTTTGTTCGCGGCGACTCCAACTATGCAATCCCCTTTAGGACCAACTTCATCATCCTTCGTGATCATCAATGTTGTTGGGTGCTTCGCCGTGATCCGTGGATGCCCCTTCGCTGTGATGACCCCAACGATTTTCCCCATATTTACCTCACCCACTTAAGCTAGAAGGTAGATAATTTATTTTGGTCGTATGTACGAGCGGGAGCGCGAGGAGCTGGTTGAGCGTCTCGTCCGATGGGGCTACCTGAGCAAGCGAGATATCATCGATGCTTTCAAAAAAGTACCGCGTCATGAGTTTATTCCTGAAAACATCCGGGACTACTCCTATGCCGACCAACCGCTCTCGATTGGCCACGGGCAGACGATCTCGGCCCCCAGCATGATCGCCATCATGTTGGAATCGCTCGACTTCAAGGTGGGACAGAAGGTGCTCGAAGTGGGCACTGGCTCAGGATACAACGCTGCCCTAATCGCCGAGATAGTCGAGCGAAAGGGGAAAGTTTTCTCAATAGAGCGGATCGACGAGCTGGCCGAGTTCGGGCGCGCGAACCTCGAGCGAACTGGATATGGCTGGGTCAAAGTCATCGTTGGGGATGGAACGTGCGGCTATGAAAAAGAGGCCCCTTGGGATCGCATCCTCGTGACCGCTTGCACCCCAGAGCTACCGAAGCCTCTCGTCAAACAGCTGAAGGTCAAAGGGAAATTGGGCGCACCAGTTGGTCAACACTACATGTTTCAGACTTGGGTGGTCGCGGAGAAGCGCACCAAGGGGGAGCTCAAAATTGATGAGCGAGGAGGATGCTCCTTCGTGCCGCTGGTCGGAAAATATGGGTGGAAGGCCGGAGGTTAATCAAACCACTTCTCGAGCGAAACTTGTTCCCGCTCACGCTGCCCTTTGAGCAACCGATCGATACCAGTCTGAACCCTTGATTCAGAAAAATCGTGCTCCCCACACAAGAACCCTTTAATTCTCTCTGGGTCTGGATCGCCCCATTTCAACTCATATTTAGCCGTAACGTTCGGCTTCAAGAAGATATCTCTCACCTCGAGCGGGTCAACCTCAAACTTTTCGCCAAGTTCGGTCTTCGCAATCTGCTTGATAGATCCATGCTCGCGGACGAGCTCAAGCGCCTTCTTTGGCCCTATGCCCTTTATCCCCGCGTTATAATCGGTCCCGATCAGAATGCCTATGTCCACGAGCTGCTCTCGGGTTATCCCGAGTTCCTTTAAGAGGGGCTGTAGTTCGATCACCTCTGGAAACACCTCAATGTACACATCCTTTCCCGGCAGCTTCCGCCTGCCCGTGATGGCCAAGTTACGCACAAGCATTGAGGCTCCAAATAGCAGACTGTCGAAATCTTGGCTCGCGGCTGCCCAAGCATCGCTCCGCTGGACGAGGTGCGCTGCCTGAGCCTCGCCTTCCCCCGGCGCTTGAACCCAAGGAAGTCCCATGTGGCCTAAAAGTGTTTGCGCTTGCGTAATCATCCGCTCGTTCACACGCCCCGCACGCTGTGCAAATTTCTTCGCCTCCTCAACCCTGCCCTCTTTGAGCGCTTTCGACCATTCCTCGGCTGCCTCCTTTCTCATCACGCGACGCTGTTCGACGGTGCGCAGTTTCAGCTTAGGTGGCTCACCGTCAAACACATACACTGGCTTGATCCCCGCTTCAATTAGGTTTGCAGTCCTATAGAAGAGGCCAGAGAGATGGGAGGTTATTCTCCCCTTAGAGTCTTTGAGAAGCTCCCCGTCACGCTGCCGGATTATAGAGAGAAACTGATAGAGCGAGTTCATCGCGTCAATCGCAACTACCTGCCCACGAAGCTGCTCAAACCCGACCTTTTGCTTAGACACAATGTCGCCAAGCTGGACGCCCATCTCGACACCAATAGTAAATCATCTTAAACGCACTTAAACATCAAACTTCTAATAATGAATAAAAACTGGTTGAACTATTATTTTCGTTGCTTACGCGGCTTCGCCGGGCAGTCTTCGCACAATGGTTATCGGGATCGCTTCCTTCTCGAACTCTAATAGAGCAATGTCGATGGGATTGCCCACGCCCTCCGGCACCTCGATGAGCACAGGTGCGCCCATTGATATTTGAAGAGCTCTGGCCCCCACGATACGAGCCTTCTCAAAGCGGGTGTATTTTTTTGGAAAAATGGGCGAGCCTCCATCACATCGGCGGCATACCGCCCATCCCTGCACCAAGTCCGGGTCCCTTCTCTTTCTCAAGTTTTCCGGCAGCAATAACGTCATCAATCCGCATGATCATCTCCGTCACTTCGCTCGCTGATTTAATCGCTTGAGTCTTGATGCGAAGGGGTTCGACGATGCCCAATTTAAGAGTGTTCGTCACTTTCCCACTTATCACATCAATTCCGATATCTTTGCCATCTTTTTTCTCGTGAGCTGCGCGCAGCTGTACTAAAATATCTATCGGATCCAGTCCAGCATTCTCCGCCAAGGTCCGTGGGATGACCTCGATCGCATCGGCAAATGCATTAATTGCAAGTGCTTCGCGTCCACTCACCGTGCCAGCGTATTCTCGCAGTCCCTTCGCGGCCTCTATTTCAGGAGCACCTCCACCTGCTACTATCTTGCCGTCCTCTATTGCAACCGAAACCACTGAAACAGCATCGTGCACCGCACGCTCGGCCTCATCGACCACATGCTCGGTGCCGCCCCGCACGAGCAGGCTTACGGCTTTCGGATCCTTGCACCCCTCGATAAATATCATTTCTTCACCTGCTATCTTGCGTTCCTCCACCTGTGCCGCGAACCCGAGATCTTCCACCGTAAGATCCTTGATATTCGTAACAATTTTTCCACCTGTCGCGCGCGCAAGCTTTTCTAAATCTGACTCCTTGACTCTCCGCGCCGCCAAGATTCCCACCTTCGCTAAGTAGTGCTGGACGAGATCATCGATGCCTTTTTGACAAAGCACGACGTTCGCTCCTGTTTTCTTCACTTGTTCCACCATCTCTTGAAGCATGTGCCGCTCTTCCTCGAGGAAGTTCCGGAGCTGCTCAGGATCGGTTATGTTTATCTTGGCATCGGTTTCTGTCTCTTTGACCTCCAATGCTAGATTGAGGAGTGCTATCTTCGCCTTCTCGACACGCTTCGGCATACCCGGGTGGACGACCTCTTTGTCGAGCACCAAGCCTTGAATGAGCTGGGAATCGGCTGAACCGCCCCCGCTCTTCTTCTCGACCTTGATGTTATCGATATCTGCCTCGAGCTTGCCATCGAATTCCTCCACGATCTGCTTAACCGCTTGAACACAGAGTTCGGCAAGCTTTTCCCCTCCTACCTCAGAGCCCTTGCTGCTCATCGCGGTAATGGCGATCTCTTTCAATACCTTGTCTTCTTCTCTTGAAACACTAGTCGCTATTTTATCCAAAATTTCATTTGCCCTCTCGGCTGCCTTCCGATACCCAGATGCGATGACCGTGGCGTGGATGTCTTGATCAAGTAACTCCTCGGCCATTTTCAAAAGCTCTCCCGCAAGTATCACAGCCGTAGTTGTGCCATCGCCTACTTCGTCCTCTTGCGCCTTCGAAATCTCTACCATCATTTTCGCCGCGGGATGTTCAACGTCCATCTCCTCCAGAATGGTCACGCCATCGTTGGTTATGGTAACGTCACCCAAGCTGTCGACTAGCATCTTGTCCATCCCACGTGGGCCCAAAGTCGTACGTACCGCCTGAGCGATCACCCGCGCGGCCATGATGTTCATACGCTGGGCATCCCGCCCTAGATAGCGCTGAACTTTTTCGGGCAAAATCAGTATTTGTTGCCCTCCCAATTGGCTTGCCATAAAATCCCTCCTCTGAACCTATCTACTAGATGATTTTCTACCTTAACTCAAAAGACTTACTCGTATTAAAGCTTTTACTTTGGGCCCTTCCACTCGCTCAGCGGGACCCCCAGCTTCCGCTCAACTTCCGGGCGATGGATGCTGTTGTATGTGCAAAATGGAATAATGCGCCCATCTGGTACGGCATAGTGGATACCGCACCGTTCTATGCGATCTAAATCAAAGTTATAGGCATCTTGAAAATGCATACAAGCCAAGAGAATCGCCCTTTCGTGGAACTCCACCAGCGCGTCATAGCTCCCGGTGCTCAGGACTTTGAGCAGGATTTTCGGAAGGTCGAGGCCCTTTGGCGCCTTTGACATGTCAATGGTGCCAGGCACTCCCTCAACCATCTTCGCTAGTACTCTGGCTTTAACCGCAAAACCTCCTTTCTTCAGCTCCGCTGCATATTTATCAAAGAGCCCAAAGAGCTTCTCCACATCCACGAACCGCGTCACCGGGATGATGTTCCCGTCTTCGATAAAAACATAGGTCGCGGCACCGCAGTGCTCGTGACAGGTGAATTTCATGAACTCCTCGCCTACATACGCACTGGTGAAGCGTGAAATCGGCACCGTAAAGGGAACGGGATAAAAGTCAGAGGTCTTGATCTGTCCATCCGTCTGTTGCTCAACTGCCTTCATAAAATCAGGAATGGTTATGCGCCACCGTTTGCGCTCCTCTTGCGAAATCCTACCAGCGAAAGACACAGGCTGCACGTTCACGCATCGCACGATATCTTTGTTTTTTGCGGCGAAGCGAATGATGTCTCCTAATTGGTCGTCGTTCACCCCCTTGACAAGCGTGACCACTAACACTATGCTTGTTAGGCCAGCCTTGCGGCAGTTCTCGATCGCCTTGAACTTTAGGTTGAGGATGTCCGCCCCTCTAGCCTTGATAGTTGGCTCTGGGGTCACGCCGTCGAACTGCAGGTAGATGGTGTTGACCCCCGCCTCGCGCAGCAGCTTTATGAAATCTATATCTTGGGCGAAGCGTATCCCGTTGGTGTTCACCTCGATGTGCCAGAAGCCCGCTTCCTTCGCCGCGCGGACGATGTCGGGTAGATCATCCCGAATGGTGGGCTCTCCCCCTGAGAACTGAATCGCTGGGGGAGGCGTTGGCTTGTTGGCGCGCAGGTTTCTCAGCATCTCTTTTATCTGCTCAAATGTCGGCTCGTAGACGTAGCCAGCTGCAGCTGCATTTGCGAAACAAATCGGGCATCGCAAGTTACAACGATTGGTGACATCGATAATGCTGAGAACCGTGTGGGATTTGTGGTTAGGGCATATACCACAGTCGAACGGGCACCCCCGCTGCTCCTTCGTGCGCGGGTTCTCCACCCCATCGCCAATCTCCGCAAAACGCTCAAACCGCTTGTAGATCTCGACATCTGAGTAATAAACCTCCTCGAATCTGCTATGTTTTGGGCACTCCTTCCTAATCAGCGCCTTACCATCCTCCTCGACCACTTCCGCCTCGATGACTTCCATACATTCAGGACAGAGGCTCTTCGTCTTTTTAAGAAATTTTCCACTCATTCAATCATTTACCAATTGAAAGGGGAGATATTTAAATCATCGATATAAATCTTAGCGACACAAGTCCTTGCGGAAGAGGTAGTGAAAAATTGTGTAAAGAGGTACTCAACCTAATCGCCTTGGCACTTTGGTTCATCTTGCCCGCCTACGTGGCGAACGCTGCGCCGGTGGTGCTGGGTGGAGGCAGGCAAATCGATGGTGGCAAAAAATTTATCGATGGCCGACCAATTTTCGGTGCTGGTAAAACGTGGCGTGGGTTCGTTGCTGGCATTGCGACAGGCATCATGGTTGGACTAGTTCAAGGACTTATTGCTGGGGGGCTCTCACACTATCTTTTGCTCGGCTTCCTACTGGCCTTAGGCACCCTGCTCGGCGACCTGCTCGGGAGCTTTACCAAGCGCAGGCTCGGCATCAGAAGAGGCAGTGCAGCGCCGGGTCTGGATCAACTTGGCTTTGTAGTCGTCGCCTTGCTCTTGGCAAGTCTGGTGGCCCTACCGAGCTGGGAGGTAATCTTGACAATACTCATCATCACCCCCCCAATCCACCTAGCGACGAACCTCGCGGGATACAAGCTCGGATTTAAAAGCAGGCCCTACTAGCGCTGCTGTACAGAGGCCTCTTCCACCCAAACCACTAGGGGATTAGACTCAAAAAATTAAAACGATTGTTATCGAGTACCCCATGTTTGCAATAGTAACGTTTAATCATCTGATGCATCAAAATTTATTTGGGGTACAAAATTGGGCAAAGTCGCCGATGTCTGCGCGATATGTGGACGGACGAGTACCGATGTTTATCGGTGCGGTGTGTGCGGCTCTACGGTCTGCTCGCGATGCTTCATGCACGACATCAACGTCTGCAAACGGTGCCTAAGACGGGGGCTCTGGGTCAGCGACCGCGGGCCCGAATAATTTTGAAAATATGAACCTGAGGTGTGCCGTTGCTCACCGAGGAAACGTTTGAGCAAGTAGAAGAACTTCTCAATGAGATGAGAGAAAGTGCTAGTGCGGGCGTGCCAATCTTAGTAGAAGGGGCAGATGACGAGAGGGCTCTACGTAAGCTTGACGTAAAAGAACAGATTCTCAGATTATCGAACAGCAGTAAAACCCTGCTAAATTTCCTTGAGAGTTTGGCTGGCTTCAAACAAATCATTATTTTAACCGATTTTGATCGTGCCGGTGATAAACTCGCAAAGTTCTGCGCCGTGCACCTGAAGAGACTTGGAGTTGAGCCCGTAGTTGAGTTTCGGCAGAAGCTTAAGGCGCTCCTCCGTAGGGATGTCAAGGATATCGAGGGGCTCGCGAAGTTCCTGCACACCCAAGGCGCTGCCCTCAAGCGTTAGCTACGGTCCCCTCTACCACCTGCGACATGAACTTCCTAACTATGGAGTGCTTTATGCCTATCCGCACGAGTTCCGCCTCGATTTCCTCCTGTGATTTGCCCTGCTCCTTCAGCTTCACGTAGATCTTCTTCATCGTCTCGAATATCTCGTGGGGAAAGCAGACCCAAGCATCCGTCATGCGCGCGGAAAAATCAGGGGTTAGAACTGACCACGGCTTGTAGTAGAGTGTGCAGATTTTGACATCCACCGCGCCTTGCTCAACCAAGTGCTCCTTAACGAGCTTGAGGCTTTTTCCGGAATCTGCGATATCATCAATCAGCAAAATTTTTTTCCTCTTAACCTCGATGGGGAGGGGCTGCGTAATCTTCGGCTTCGTGTGCGTCTTGTAAATATCGATGTAATACTCGACCTTGATAGTGGCGATGTTTTGGTTCTCAAGTAAGTCGGACAAAACCCTTCCGGGAATCCACCCGCCCCGGGATACCGCCACGAGCAGATCGGGTTTGTAACCGCTGCGCCTGACTTGGTCCGCGACTTGGATGCAGAGTTCGTAGATGCAGTCCCAGCTCGGGGCCTCGTATTTATCGGGTTTCTTAGGGGCTGGCATGGACACGCGTCTTATTGGGTACTCCGGCGCCTTAAATTTTTGTGCTGTTGCTCGATGGTCAACAAAATAAAAAAAGTGTACCTCTTGGGCGCGGAAATGACGGTGGAGCACGCCCCAGTTGTCGTCCTCTTAGACCAGCGTGCCGTCCATGTCGAAGGCGATGAGCTTGTACCGCATCACCACACCAGCAAATACTGATTTACCTTCATAGTAATATTGCTTGGAGGTATGGGAGTGATAGAGTGGTTGGTTTTTCTTATCTCCGTGGTGCCCTTCATTGAACTGCGTGGCGCCATTCCACTCGCCATCGCTGCTGGATATGACCCAGTTTCCGTGTTCACAATATGTGTGGTGCTGAATCTGTTAATAATTCCAATCGCATTCGTTATACTAGATTTCATCCTCCCGCCAATCCGCCGGAGAGTAAAATTTGTCGACCACATCTTCCGGTGGTTTGTAAAGCGAGCTCGTAAGCATCAGAAGTTGAGCTTGGTTGGACTCGTGGCATTCGTTGGCATCCCCCTGCCTGTCACCGGCGCATACACCGGCACGCTCATAGCCTATATTGCAGGCATCAACCGAAAACGTGCGGCACTGGCAATCGCGGCCGGTGTCGTTATAGCTGGCATGCTCATATGGGTTCTATCAACCCTTGGAATAATCTGGATTCGGGGAATATCATCGTGAAAACGCCCACGAAAATTGTTGCTATGAATAAAACAAATGTCCGCACTGCAAAATCACGGAAGCTGGCATTAATCCCAAAGTCCAAGCTTCTAAGCGCGCCTTCACAATAATTTTGGAGGCTGGAATTTGCGCGACGTATGTATTTTGTACCTCACCAACACCATCTTAGAAACCAATGGACCCAATCAAAAACATGACAACCCCGGCAGTTAGAGGAACTACGAGGTTATCATCGAGGAGCCAGCTCACCCTGAATCCAACATCTATGCCCTCTACGAACATCGCGATGGATGCAGCAACGAGGGCTGTTAGGGGTGAGACAAATAACATCGCACCCAAGGCACCGATGATGGCACCAGCGATATGCCCCTCTATAAACTTGGTATTGCTAAAGGGGTGTTTCACTCTACCCACGCACTTTCCAACCAGATGAGACAAGGAGTCCCCCAATGCGCATACCATTATCGACGCCATTGCGATTGACTTGTCAAACATCAAAACGACAACAAAAGCCCCAATGACAAAGAAAAAGGATCCCTTGCCAGGAAAAGTTTTCATCACATCTGGCCTTTCAAAACGCTTTAAAAACCAGTATATGATGGGGACCCTGTACTTTCTGCTCCAGAGGATTAAAACCGAACCGGCCGCTAATATTGCCAGCAAGCCCCACCACTTCAGAATATCAAGATATATCAACGCAACTATCGCAACACCCACTGTTGCATGAAGCAGCTGCCTTCCTATCTCCACTTTTTCCATTTTTCTGCCCCGAGATAGATTATGGATAGACCAACCAAATATCCAAGCAGCCCCCAATATAACAATCGCATACATTGACTAAACCATTTTAAGCTCGCGCAAGAGTTCGACTGTCAAACCGCTTTACTCGCTCTGCTCAGAAATTAAAACAAAAATATATAGGAGATAAGCGTGTGGTGTTTTCTTTGATTATCATGGCTATAGAACTGACATTTATCCCCGCCCTCGTGGTGATACTCGTTACAGCAGCTTTAGGAAGGTTGTTATCTAAGGGATTAAGACAACCCGCGGTCTTCGGGGAATTGCTTCTAGGGATGGTCCTCGGGAGTTTCATAATCTTGGCAGAGCCCGCCCAAGCTCCCGTAGCCGATATTGCCAGCATTGGAATTTTGCTTCTTCTGTTTTCAACGGGCCTTGGTTTAAACTTCGAAGAATTCAAAAGGTTGGAAATAGCATCCAGCACTGTCGCTATCCTTGGCGTGATATTCCCATTCGTTCTTGGATATCTCGCGACGATTTACTTTGGATTTTCTCATACTGTTGCGTTGTTTGTAGGAGTTGCTCTGGTCGCAACTTCGATTGGGGTAGGTGCCTCGATTCTCACAGAATTTAGGATGTTGCGGACTAGAATAGGTACTCTGATTATGGGAGCGGCGGTAATCGACGACGTGATAGGTGTAGTAATGATGAGTGTTCTCATAGGTGTTGTTGCAACTGGCGCCGTGCCGTTGCAGGAAATGTTTTTGATTGTTTCTCTTGTCATTTTATTTTTCGTTGTTTCTTTGACAGCTGGAATAAAGCTATTCAAGAAGCTCTCAGAAAAGCTCACGCTAGGAAGAGAGAACCTTCTAATGCTGGGGTTAATCATAGTGCTGTTATTTGGTCTGATAACTCAAGAAATCGGACTAGCAGCGATCATAGGCGCTTTCGTAGCAGGATTAGTCGTTGGCCAAAGCCATTATGCTAGGCATCTCAGGGATCACATTTCTTTGATTGGGGGTGGCTTTTTCATACCAATTTTCTTCGTGACGATAGGTATGAGTTTCGATGTTGGCGCATTCACATCCGTTGGCTGGTTCGCAGTGGTGTTGGTAATTGTGGCGATTATTGGAAAAGTTGTTGGATGTGGGCTTGGTGCAAAAGCGTCAAAATTCAGTAGTGGAGAATCCTTCGCTGTTGGCATTGCCATGATACCAAGAGCAGGTGTAGAATTAATCTTGCTAAAACTTGGGCTTGATTACGGAATAATAGGCGCGGATATAGCTTCTGCCATTCTCATTATGGTTTTAATCACTACTCTCGTCACGCCTCCAGCATTGTGGAAAGCTCTAAAGATGATTAAAAACAAAAAGTGAAAGGGGAAAACATGGCAGAACCACGAAAAATTGGATCCAGATTTTACGAACTTAAGGTTGAAAAGATTATGCAGAGGAAGGATGTGCCTCTTATTGAAAAAGATGCACCCATTGATCGCATTTTAGATATTCTGACAAAAAAAACTCATGTGTGGGTCGCCGAAAGCAAAGAAAGCAAAAAAATCATTGGTGTGATAACGGAGCACGATGCTCTAAGTATTCTATCCCCCAGAAGGCCCCCCTACATGTTTGGTATCCCAGACATGCGAGCTTTGCACCGGGGCGCCGCTGAGGATATCATGTCTAGAAGACTCGTTAAATGCAGCCCCAAGGACACGGTAAGAGACGTGTTAGATAAGATGATGAGACATGGGATAAGAAGGCTCCCGGTAATGAAGCGAAATAACATCATAGTCGGCGAGATCAGGCTACACCAAATCATAAAGGGATATTCTGCCGCTCTGGGAAAGGGCAAATGAGGTTCAATTTGCGTCGCATCCTGTTGATGTTTGTTTTTGTCGCGGTTCTCTGCAGTCCAGCCTTAGTCAGTGGAACCGAAGTTTCAGGGGACAACGCTTACGAGCACGTGGAGTTTTTGACGAGCATCGCCCCACGCTTTGCAGGCACCGAGGCTGAAGCAATCGCCGCAAGCTACATCGAGAACGAATTCCGGAGCTATGGGTTGGAAACATGGGTTGAAGACTTCACCATTGAGAACTCTTACATAATAGAGGAAAATTGGCTGCGCGTTACTTTACCTGAACAAATTGATTTGGCCTTTGTGCCAGCTGTCTATTCTCCCTCAGCGGAGAATGTGGTCGGGAAAATCACCCATGTGATTGAGCTGCCCGAAAATCTCGAGCAGCTGCGTGAGCGCGTGGTCCTCGTGTCAAGCCAAAGGTTAGCGCGTGAGCTGTCAGACTTACCATCCCTCGCAGTAATCTTTTATCAAGAAGGCATGCCAGCAGTATCAGAAATATGGCCAGATCCTCCGAAAGCACCAGTGGTCTGGATCTCGGATAGCGATGCTCAGCGGTTGATCGAGCTCTTGGAGCAGGGCGAGGTTGAGGTTGAATTGCGATTGAAGGCGAGGATTGATCGCTCAACATCTCGCAACGTTGTGGCGAAATTGTCAGGCGAGAGCGAGGAAATTATCATCATTGGCGCTCACCACGATTCAGTCCTGACTCCCGGCGCGGTCGACGATGCTTCAGGCGTCGCGGTAGTGCTCGAGATGGCTCGAGTACTCTCGATGGAAAACCTCCCTCGCACCATCCTTTTCACAACCTTTGGGAGTGAAGAACTCGGTCTGTTGGGAAGTGCAGCATTCGTACGCGAGCATGCCGATAACAAAATCGTCGCCGCAATTGTTTTTGACGTAATCGCTCCCGGTCCTGAGAACGGGCTGCGTGTCGGCCTCAGGAACTCATGGGAGGTAGCCACAACTGAGTGGTTGGATAACTATGTCCAAGGTCTAGCGGAAAACCTCGACTTCTATGTACAATCAGAGCAAGATGTTGGGGGCTACAGCGACTACGCGAGCTTCACGCACGCGGGCATTCCAGGAACGTGGGTGTACTGGGTCAACCCGCAGCACGGGGAAATCCTCTGGCCGACCCACACTCTAGCGGATAATCTTGATGCTATAGACAAAACTAGGATAGAGCAAGTCACGTTATTCGGGGTTGAACTCGTCCGCCGATTGGCTGGCGAGGATATCGAGGCTTTACGACGGAATCATGAGTTACTTCTCCTATTAGCCGCATTTGCCGTGGCGAGCGCGGGGGCGGTGGTCCTCTCGATCGCAACGGGTTCATTCATGCGGTACAAACGAGGTTGGAGCTGGTTCCGGGCTGCGCGTGTCTTCTCACTTATAACCGCTGCAGTCGTGGTTGCTGCCTACATCTGGCTTCTGGCTTAGGTAGCGTTTTAATGATACAAGCAAGATAAATCTGAAAAGGGACAGCGGTGTTTGGAGAAATCTTTGAGGAAGAGCTTGGCCGTGAGTCGGTTTTCCGCGATGCGAGCAAGCTCTTACCCGACTACGTACCCCGCGTCCTCGTGCACCGCGATGAGGAGTTCCGCTATCTTACACGAGTTTTCAAGCCGGTCATCGAAGATCGAGCGAGCCAACGCGTGCTGATCACGGGAAGTGTGGGCGTGGGGAAGACCGCGCTTGCTCGGAGGTTTGGTGAGGAGCTCAAGCCCGCAGCCAAGGGACGGGGGCTCAACCTAAGCTATCTTCACGTCAACTGCCGTAAGGACAGAACACCCTATGCAGTGCTGACGAAGCTCGTTCAGCACTACAACCCCCGTTGGCCTGCCCGCGGGTTGGGTCCCGAGAAGCTCCTCGATATGGTAGTGGATTACCTGAACAAGCACGACGCCTACTTCACGCTCACCTTAGACGAGCTCGATTTCTTCGTCCAGCTCAACGGGCCCGACCTACTTTATTCACTCACCCGTGCGGCCGAGGAGTCGGGGACGCCCAACCGCATAAGCATCGTGGCAATCGCGCGCGACAAAAATTTCCTGCGATCGCTCGACATTGCAACCCAAAGCACCTTCATGCATAATGTGTTGGCGCTTGATCGCTACACGGCCATCCAGCTTGCAGATATCCTCAAACATCGGATTCGCGAGGCGTTCAAGGTTGGCACAGTCAACGAGGACACCGTGGCGCTCATCGCCGACATAGCCGCGCGGTGGGGCGACGCTCGACTCGCACTCGAGCTCCTCTGGCGTGCCGGGATGACCGCGGACGGGGAGGGCGCTGATGAGGTGATACCCGAGCACGCGCGCATAGCAAAGACCGAGGTCCACCCCGAGGTCAAGCGGGAGGTGATTCGTGATCTTCAACTTCACGAGAAACTGTTCCTGCTGGCTGTGGCGAGAAAGTTAAAGATTTCGAAGCGGGCATATGCGGTGACGGGCGAGGTCGAGCGCAGCTATCGTGTAGTCTGCGAGGAGCACGAGGAAGAGCCTCGGAAACACACCCAGCTCTGGGAGTACCTCAAGCGGATGGAAGGTTTAGGCTTGGTAGATCTTCAAACTTCGGGCGAGAGGCATCGTGGGAAGAGCCAACGGATAAGTGTGCCCGACATCCCGGTGGCGACGCTTGAGCGGGAACTCGAACAGTTGCTCAAAACTAGCAGTAAAAGGTAAATGCGGGGGCGCTTTAATTTCTTTGGGGTCGTGGGGTAGCCTGGTCTATCCTTCTGGCTTAAGGTTATCAAACAAGTAACCTACCAATCGGGGCTTAGACCATAGGCGGAAAAGCCAGGGACTCGAGTTCAAATCTCGGCGACCCCACCAGTTAACTTTTTCCCCTACGAAGTGCGTACGCTACCAAAATTGATGGTAGGATGAAGAGCGCGGCTATCAGAGCATAAAAAATCACAAGCGCGGTGAGGCTGCCGAACCTCCCCAACATCGGCATCCTCGCGAGCGAGAGCACGGCGAAGACCCCCATGGTGGTCCCGGCGGCTGCAAGCAAAGCCGTCCCCACATTCATGACCGCGGTTCGTATCGATTGTTGAGGCGACCTCTTGTGTTCCTTCCACTCCTCCTTGAATCGATAAGTCATATGAATGGAAAGATCTATCCCTATGCCTATGAGCAGGGCAGATATACTCATGGTCATAACATCGAGCGGCCATCCCAGGATTCTTAGAGTCCCAAGTTCCCATCCAAGGACCAAAACTATCGGCATGAGCGCGATCGCACCCATCAAAAGAGACCTGAAGATCACAACCAAAACGATTACACAAAGGAGAAAGGCAAATATTGTCGTTTTTACCACGCTCGGCCCGATATTGCCCATAATGTCGCTGAAAATAACTGGCTCTCCGCTGACAGCAGGCGCTCCATCGGTGGTCAGATCCAGAGCTCCGCCCCCGGATTCCTCCACCTGACTTCGGACTATTCGGGCTGCGTCCCTCATCTCTTTGTCCGTTTTAGCGATCACCGAAAAGAGAATCACCGTTGTTTTATTATCCTCGGTCAAAAATCTTCGCACTTGGGTTGGATTGGCCCTCCTTAAGCTCTCCAATGCCACGATAACCTCATTTTCTGTTTGTGGCATTACACCGTTTGTAGCAAGTAAAATCATCCCAGCCAAACTCGTCGAACTTGTGATAAGGCCACTCTGCAGATTGCTCTCACCAGAAAGTATTGAATCCTCCAAGACAAGCATGGTCTGTAGACCCTGAGGACTCGTGACATCGTCGCCCTTTGCCAAAACAAAAATGAAAGATTGTCCACCGAAGTACCCTTCTATTTCATTTGCTGTAGCTACGGATTCTACATCACCTGGCATAAAAGTCTCAAATGACATTGTCGTTGATAGTCCAAGCGACAAAAATGCACAAACTGCCGTTATAAAAGCAACGCCAAAAATTATTGGTCTTCTATAGTGCTCAGCCCCTATCGCAACAGCCGACAATGCTTTGTCGACCCTCTTCCCTCGTCTAGCCACCAATGCCTTTACTTTGCCCACCTTTCGCCGGTCCCTTATGACGAGCAAGGCTGGCAAAAGCGTCACGGCCAAGATGAAGGTATAGAAGATTCCAAGTGCGGCAAATACACCAAATTCTCGAAGAGGTGGTAGATCGGAAATCAAAAATGAACTGAAACCTATCATCGTTGTAATCGCAGACAGAGAAACCGCTACTCCGATGGTCTTGATAGATTTTACAACGGCATTTTTAACGCGTAGACCCCTACCCCTTTCCTCGTAGTACCGGTTGAGCACGTGGATCGAATAAGCCATGCCAATGCCAAGGATGAGTGGTACCAATGCAACGTGGATCATTGTGAACGCCATTCCGAGGAACCCTAATGCCCCGATTACCCACATCGCCCCCAGAATGATTACTAGGAAAGGCATAAAGATGTCCGAAAATCGTCGAAAGACCAGGAAAAGGATCAGTATTACAAGAATCATGGCCACGGGGATCAAGATGCTGGTATCCCTACTCATTATCTCTTGTATGTCTTTTTGTTGGGTAAACTGGCCAGTTATGCTCGTCGTTAGATTCACATATTTTTCGTCGAACTCATTTACACGATTATGAAAGACATCGGTCATTTCCGAAAGCTTATCGTTGGGGAGCTCCGTGTTTATGGAAATTCTAATTAAGGTGACTTTTTGATCTGCCGCCAGAAGCTCAGCAACCCGGCTCTTCACTTCGGGTTGGGCCAATACATACTGAACGCTCGCCTCAAGTTGATGATCGGGCAGGGACTCATAGTTCACGATATATGGAATCACGTAATCGATGTAGGCCACCACTTGGGTAGCATAGCCTTCAAGATCCGGGTCCGTCCTCAGTGTATTTTTAAGCTCTAGAATCGCTTTGATAATGTCGGCTTTCGTCACGTTGTCAGCTTTGAGCAAAATACTTTCAAACGATAGGCCTCCGCCGCCAAATTTGTCCTCGAATTCAGACATCACTTTGACCGATGGGTAATCTTGAGGTAGGAACTCCTCGAAGTCGGTCGTTGTCGAGACGTTCGTGATGCCGTACACCATGAAGCCGCTAACCAAGAGCACACATAGCAGGACGAGGTAAGGCCTTTGTTCGACCGCTCCTGCCACCTTCTCTATCATCATTGTGTTCTCACCCACAACTCAATCGCTAGAACAACGTATTTAAAACAGCAAAAAAGGTTAACTCCAGCGCGTCGAAATTGAGTCAGTGGAAATAACCGAAAAACCGATATCTTTTAGGACATTTGCAAATTGCCCGGCGTATCCTCCAAAAACGGTGGCAGTATTATTTCTTGTATCGATGGATAACCTCATAAATATTTTCTATACTTTTGTGGGATCTAATTGAATAACTAATTGACTTTAATGTCTTTAGAGGTAGTCGTGTTTTCTTTTGAAATCTTTTGGATTTTTTGTTAAATTCCTCAACAACATTTGGTTGAAAGGGATCCAAATTAAGTTCTTCATTTGATCTTCTATCAACAATTGGTTCAAACATTTTCTCATACTTAGTTAACGGCTTATGATTATTAAAGTCCGAACTCAGATTTGCATCCTTCAAAATAATTCCGGTAAAATCCAAGGAAATCCCAAAAAATTTTCTAAATATCTAGCTAATCTACTTCAGCATGCCTATGATATGGGTGAGGGGATTTGAACCCACTTCTTACATGCGACTAGCTTGATTGTCAAAGTTTTAGGTCCGTAAAAACAGTGATTGCCTATTTTTGTCATTTCAAGCCCCGAAATATCCTCGTCCAAAAAATGATGTTATAATCGCCAAATTCTTGCCCAAACTCAGTACATTAGTTCAAACGAAAGTTTCAAGTTAGGCGATCCCACCACTATTCCCTACTTTTCCTGACTCGCTTCGGCTTTGGCGACTTCAGATGGGTCAGCCCCCATAGCGCGAGCACGAGCAAAGCGGTGATGAACAAGTAGATTACGCCCTTCCCGATGCCGCCCCCAGGTATCGAGCCCCAGCTCCCAAAACAGTAGAGCTTGCCCTCTCCCGTCCCGATGAAGATCTTCCCGTAGGCGATAGCTGGCGATGCCATTCCCGTTTTCCCTATGTGGTGTTTCCAAATTAACGAACCATCACTGGCGCGCAGTGCGTAGAGGTAGCCGTCCTGCGAGGCGATGAACACCTTGTTATCAGCGACCGCTGGCGAGGACTGCACCAGATCGCCAGTATGGTATTTCCAGAGCACACGATCTCCGACGTTATCGCGGATGTCGAGAGCGTAAACGTAGCCATCGCCCGAGCCGAAATAAACCACATTGTCGACGATAGTGGGCGAGGACTCAATCTGATTGTCTGCTTTAAACTTCCACAGATTCTCACCGGTCGCTGCACCCAGCACGTAAAGATGCCAGTCGTTTGAGCTGATGTAAACACACCCTTCAACAACTGCCGGCGATGAGATGATCGAGCGGTTTTCAAGCTCCCCTGGTTCCCCTACTTGAAATTGCCATACCTCAACCCCATCGCTCGTCTGTAATGCATGTATACGCCCATTCCATGTGCCGATGAAGACCATATCATTGGCAACTGCGGGTGAGGAGGTGATTTTACTTCCAAGATTATTTTTCCACAAGAGCTGCCCTATTGCGGCATTAATGGCGTAAACATAGCCATCGGTCGAGGTCACGTAGACGATGTCATCGATGACTGCGGGCGCTGAGTATATCGCGTCGCGTGTGGCATAGCTCCATAAGATTTCACCCGTAGTCGCGTTCAGGCAGTATACGGAGTTGTCGAGAGAGCCGACGTATATACGTCCATCCGCGAAGGTGGGTGATGCCACATTATCCCCAATTTGGTTTTCCCAGACCTCCTTGCCGTTGATTACGCTGATCGCGCGAATGTACCCATCATCAGAACCAATGAAAACTTTATCATCCGCGACCGTTGGTGAGGAAAAGCTTCCATCACCCTTGAACGTCCATGCTATTTGATTGGTTTCTGGAGCTGAGGAACTCGAGTATCCAGTGCGCTGTGAATCGTGCCCGAAGGTGGGCCATTCCTGAGCAAGAGCGCCAGATACGGTTAAGCATAAGAGAAGTGCAAAGGCTGCGATGGCTTTCATGGAGGCCCCCAAGACCCTAAGGTCGCTGGTTTAAATATGGATAATGGACGTGATGAATTGTTGAAGCTCGAAGTAATTAATTCTAAGCCTTGGCCTTGGTGATTATTCCTCTAGCTGCAAGCAAGCCCGTCGCGGCAGCGGTGACGATGCCTCGTGAGAGTCCAGCCCCATCGCCAGCGACGAAGAGGTTGGGCACGTTTGTTTCCATATTTTCGTTAACAGTAATCTGCATGGCATAAAACTTCACTTCAGGGGCATAGAGCAGCGTCGAATCTGAAGCGACTCCAGGGGCGACTTCATCTAAGCGCCCGAGCCCTTCATTTAAGCCCGTCACGATTCGCCCTGGCAAAGCCATAGAGATATCGCCAGGAGTCACGCTTCGGAGAGTTGGTACCACATGCCCTCGCTCAACTCGCTCCCATGTCGACCGCCTCCCCGAGCGCAGATCGCCCAAGCGTTGGAGTAAGGGACGTCCACCACCTATGGTTGTCGCGAGGTATGCTATCGACTGTCCGTAGGCCGTGGTATCTGTGACCGGCTGCGTGAGCTCGATGTGAACAAGAAGAGCGAAGTTGGTGTTTTGTGATTTCTTCGCATGGAGGGAGTGCCCATTTACGCCAACGTGGCCGTCGTAGCGCTCCTCCATGACCCAACCCAT